>JANOTW010000581.1:0-5041 GCA_031416575.1 Ferruginibacter sp. | reverse complement strand
CAGGCCGCGGCCTGATCCTACACTGGCAATAGATTTTCAATTGCAGAACGGATCTGCTGCGGCGAACACTGAAACCAAATCAAGGGGGGAAGCTGGTTTTCACTGAAAAAACATTGCACGGCCTTTCCCGGATTCAGGGATTTTATACTGTAAGTAACTAAACAACATATTGAAAGCTCCACAATGGTTTGCGGTACACGAGCGCCCAAATAAACTGCGGCTGAAAATTCGCTAATTATAACGTAGGTAAAGATCCAAAATGGTATGCAGTACACGAGTGATTATTATTTCTTTTTACCAAAAAGAAATAATAACAAAATCATATTTGCAACGATGCCTAATTGAAATACTTCTGCCCGGACAACAAAAAAAATATGGTTGTATGGAAGGGCGCAAGTTCATTACGAAAAATTTGGAATAACCAGCGATTAATGATGATACAAATACCGGGAACCTAAAAAATAAGCATATGGCCATACCGGACTATATTAATAGCGAATATTAAGGTTAAACAGTTATGATTAGCCGATCGTTTATTTGGCAGGGTTTTTTCAGCGGCTATGCAACAGGAGATTATAAAAAACTGACATGAAAAAAGTATAATTTATAAAATGGTTTTACCAGGCATGTTGCTTATGCAACAGGTAAGCGATGAAAGATTAGCTTACTTTCGCCTACTTGTTTTAATATGATATTGTTATTTTAATTATTTGACAAATGAAACATAAAATTGGCGGTATTTTTTTATTTACCAGGAAAGTTATTCTTGAATTTTTTGATGACAATGTATTGAAGTATAGCGCATCATTATCCTACTATACCGTGTTTTCACTGGCCCCCATGCTTATTATCATTATTACTATTTGTGGTTTACTATTCGGCAGGGAAGCCATTCAGGGACAGGTTTATGGAGAAATAAAAGACCTGGTGGGAAGCAATGCGGCTATCCAGATACAGGATACCATCAAAAACATTCACCTGACCAAAGACACCCCGGTAGCGACTATTGTGAGTATTGTTATTTTAATTATCGGGGGCACGGCTATTTTTGGAGAAATTCAGGATTCATTGAACAGGATATGGGGGCTAAAAATAAAAACGAAAAAAGCCTGGTGGAAACTGATCATCAGCCGGCTGCTTTCGTTCTCACTTGTCATCAGCCTTGGATTTATTTTAATGGTTTCCCTTTTGTTAAATGCGTTGATCGCCATTATTGGCAATCATTTAAACAGGCTGGTTTCAGGTGTTGGCAGGATCTTTATCCCGGTTATTGATAACTTAGTCAGTTTTGTGATCACCACGATAGTTTTCGCTGTAATCTTTAAAGTATTGCCCGATGCTAAAATAAAATGGAAGGATGTAGGTGTGGGCGCTTTTATTACGGCTATCCTGTTTACACTGGGTAAAATTGTTATCGGGTGGTACCTTGTCCGCAGCAATATGGCGACCATTTATGGAGCGGCGGGATCGGTCATCATTATCATGATCTGGGCGTATTACAGTTCGTTGATCCTTTACCTTGGCGCTGAATGTACAAAAGTGTATGCTACACAATATGGAACTAAAATACAGCCAAGTGATTACTCGGAGTGGATAATTATTGAGCAAATACCAGTTGCGAATGCCACTTTAAAAGAAGAAGTATTAAAGTAATCGTACCTTCATAAAAAATTTGGGTATATGAAGAAAAGTGTTTTGGTTATTGATGATGATGTGGATATGTGTGCCTTATTAAGCAGGTTTCTAAGTAAGAACGGATATATAGTGGATACCGCCCACAGCAGCAGTAAGGGAATTGAAAAATTTAAAGCCGCCAATTTTGATATAGTAATATCTGATTTCAGGCTGGGCGAAAAAAAAGATGGCAAGGATGTATTATTGGAAATAAAACAACATAACCCTGACACCATCGTGCTGATCATTACCGGATATTCAGATATTAAAATCGCGGTAGATGTTATAAAAGCAGGCGCTTATGATTATATCACCAAGCCATTGGTGCCTGATGAAGTTTTAAGTGTTTTAAGTGCCGCTCTGCGCAAGCCCACTAATACTCCTGTATTGGCAGAAGATAATTTTGGCACATCAAAAAGCACTAAAAAAAATGAAATCTTTAATAGTGAATTTTTAGTTGGCCGATCCATGTCCACAAAAGAATTATACAACCAGGTAGAAATGGTAGCGCCTACCAATTACAGTGTAATATTGTATGGTGAAAGCGGCACGGGTAAAGAAGTGATTGCCAAATCAATTCATGAATTAAGCAACAGGAAGGGACATTCTTTTGTAGCGATGGATTGTGGCACATTATCAAAAGAGCTGGCCGGCAGCGAATTATTCGGGCATGTAAAGGGGGCGTTTACCGGGGCGATCAATGATAAAGTAGGCCATTTTGAACTGGCCAATGGAGGCACCCTTTTTTTGGATGAAGTAGCCAATCTTTCTTCGGAAATACAGGCGTCTTTATTAAGGGTAATACAGGAAAGAAAATTTAAAAGAATCGGCGGTAATAAAGAAATGGAAGTGGACGTCCGTATCATTGTAGCAACCAATGAAAACCTGCAGGAAGCATATCGGAACGGGAAATTTCGTGAAGATCTATACCACCGTTTTAATGAGTTCGCTATCAACCTGCCTGCTTTAAGAAACAGGAAAGACGATATCCTCGTGTTTGCGAATTTCTTTTTACAAAAAACCAATGCTGAATTAAACAAAACCGTTGAGGGGTTTGAGGACGATGTATTGAAGATGTTTACCAATTATCCCTGGCCTGGAAATTTAAGGGAGTTCCGCAATGTAATTCGCCGTTGTGTATTGTTAACCCATATCGGTAAAATATCGGCTGCTACATTACCTGTTGAAATTACAGGCGGATATGCCACTACCCCTCCAGCATCACAGACAGCGGGCGAAAATAAAATGATATCATTGGATTTGAAAGACACTGCAAGCAGGGCGGAATACGAGACGATCATGCACGTGCTTAAAGAAGTGAATTTTAATAAAACCAAGGCCGCGGAATTATTAAAAATAGATCGTAAAACCTTGTACAATAAAATTAAAAGCTACGAAGACATACAGTAAGATATTAATTGATAATTAGTTAATGGATAATTGATAATGCCTTCAATCCGAAAAATAATCTTTAACCTGAAGAGTACTAAAAACCGAGTGATTCAATTCCACAAAATTTAAAGGGCTGGCGTAACCAGAAAGAGTTGCAATTTGAATTTTTATCAATTATCAATTATTCCATTATCAATTATTATTTATTGTTTGGAAGTCAGGTCGGCTTCATTGGCCGGATTTGAAAATGCCGAACCTATTTTATGCATCAAGCTTGATATTGGCCCCTCCATTTTATTGGTATTGTCATCAAGCGTTGTATCATGCAACAAGGCCCCCATGTGCAGGGCTTCCGGCAAGTATAATAAAATGGTATTCGTTTGAGCAGACATGAAGGTTTTAACATCCATCATATTTCCTTCGGGCTTAATATTTTCCCTTAGTAAACGTATAGCCTCATTAGCAATATCATTCATACGCTTCAGGGAACCTTCAATAGATTGAAAAGAATAGGAAGCGATTTTTTGTACCACTTCATTTTGAATATCTTCAAAAATAATACTTACCCAGTTTGTGGAAATATCTCCCCGTAAAATGTTCTCTGCTCCTTCATCTGTAGTAGTGTACTCATACAACCCTGTTAATACAGCAGGTATGGCCGCCTGGCTAAAACGATGTTCATTTGGCTTAGAATCGCCTGCCACTACTTCCTGTGTATTGGGATCAATTTTTTGAAGCGGGGGATAGTGAAGGTTTTTTTGGATGGCCTCTATCAGATTGATTGACATAAAATAAATTGACAAGTGATGTAATGTTTAATGAAGAATTTTACAAAATCGTGCCAAAAAAAATAATTTTTAACCAGGTAAATCCCAGGATGCCAAAGAACTAACTGGTTTTAATTCGATTTGTTATTTTATTTCATGCTAAAAACTCAATTATTCCCCTCTGTAATATTTTACATTTTAAGTGCAGGACAACAGCAAAAAATCCACTAAACCTGCCGTTGGATGATTAATGGATTTTACCAGCATCTTCCATTATTTATCAATACAGCATTTCAGTTTTTTGAATCTGTAGCCTAATTTTTATTTAAAAAAATATTGTAATTAATATTTAATAACAGACACCCTGAATGTTCCCGAAGCCGGGTTAGGTGAAATAGCGTTTAAGTAATTATTAAACCTAACTACTACAGTATTAGCTAATGAAACAAAAGCTGTATAACACGAATTTGCCACAACAGAGGAGGCAGGAACCCCCAATGATACTACATCGCCAACTACTGCTCCAGGAACTGAGATAGTTAAATCACTTGCTGAAAATTGAGCTATAGAAGGAAAATCTAGTATAGCGGTATTCATAAGTGTTTCAGCCAGTAAGTGCCTTATTCCACCTGATGTAGAATAATAGTTGCTTCCATCAAACTCAATTGCCCCATTTTCAGGCGTGGTTAAATTAACACCCGTGCTAAACTTTAAAGGAGCTGTAATGGCTGCAGCAGTACCCGGCTCAAGATGTAAAACTGCTGTTGGCGTATTTACTCCAATGCCTACATTACCTGTAGGGGATATTCTCACCCTTTCTACATTGTTGGTGCCAAACACCATAGGGAGTAAAGTATTGGTAGCAAAATAAAATGCATTGGGATATGTTGTTCCACCATTTGAATAACCAATATTACCGATCTGGGTTGTAGTATTCCATATATCAATAGAAGAATACCCTGTAGGGCTGGTATTTTGTAATCTCACCAGCCCTACGTTCGCAATATTTGAAATAAGCACAAGCGGTTTATCGGGTACTGTAGTTCCTATGCCTATATATCCATTACTATTCAATATTCTCGCCCTTTCCACATTATTGGTTCCCAGCACCAGGTCTTTGGCATCCTTAGTACCTACAAAATTTTCCGTAGCGCCAAATGTAGAAGTCCCATAAGTGGCGGGAACTGCCGGTTGTATAATACCGCTAT
>JANOTW010000580.1:0-2840 GCA_031416575.1 Ferruginibacter sp. | reverse complement strand
CAATATCCCTAATAGTGTTAAGTATCGGAATGCGCTCGTCATTGATCCGTATATAAGGGTGGACATTGGATTCAGCGCTTTATTATTGAGTGAAAAAAATAAACGAAGAAGCCATAACCCATTTAAGGGCTTTGAAAATATATGGGCAAGTTTTGAAGTGTTTAATTTAATTGACCGCCCCAATACCATCTCTTTTCAGTTAGTAAAAGATTTCTCCAATACTACGTATAGTATCCCCAACCGGTTAACCCCAAGATTGGTGAATTTTAAAATTGTGGGGAGGTTTTAAGAAGCAGCTACGACCTAATAAAATGCTATGAATCCAAATAATACAATTTCAAGAAGTAAGAACAACTGACGCTAAACATGGATTTGGTGTTATGATGGTTTGATGGAACCATTGAAAAATCACCAAAACAGGCGCAGGGTTACTAAACCTTTTATTATAACACTTTATTAAAAATATTTAGAGTAGTAACGGCTGGCACAGGACGGAGACCCACGCCTTATAATGAGTGAATTCAGTTGTATTAATAGTTCTTAGGCTCCATGCTGACGTGGCGCACCCTTACAATACGGATAGTTTCATTTCCTATAAAATATGAAATCCGGAAACGATATAATTCGTATGCCCGGTAGTTACCATCGTTGTTTAGCCGGTATTTGTCAGGTGCATGTTGTCTTTCCGGTTTTGCTGTCAATGCTTTTGTCGACGCTAAAATCTCTTTCTTTACTTTATCAGCGTTTTGTGGGGAGTCTTTCTTGATATAAGCAATAGCCTGTTTGAAATAAGCTACCGCTCCTTCATCCCACACAACTTTTCGCTTTTTACTCACCATTGCCCGGCTTCTTTTTCCAACTCTTCCTGAGTGGTGAACTCTCCTGAATCTATCCGTGCCATCGCCTCATCTATTTCCTTATTATATTGCATTATGCTGATGCGCTGCGGGGGTTGATTTTTGCCTTGCAGAAAAGTTTTTATCATCTGCAATACAGATTTTTTTTCCTTGTCACTCAGTTGCATAAAATACTGCAACATTTCCTGCTGTACATTTGGTGCTGACATACGCTATTTATTTTTACAAATTTACTTTTTTCCGGCCATTGGTAAAAGCCCTTTTTCTATATCATCTCACTCCTTTTTACTCCCGCGATATGGCCTCACCGACCTGTTTTGAAATGGTGCCACTTATTCTAAAAAAAACCGGGCTTGATGTTCCGGCGGGGTTTTCATAGCAAAGCAATGTGCGGAAGGATGGACCCCCGATGTCTAAGGCACTATAAATTTAAGACACTCATGCCTGCAATTTAAGGGGCCTTACCAATCCGAATGCTACATACAACGTGGAAAAAGTTCCCAATTGGTATGCGGTAAAAGTGAGTGACACAACGATGATGCCATGAAAAACAAATGTATGTACCCACAAAAAAGTTTTAAGAACTTACAATTGTGATCAATTAAAATAACTCAAATTAGTTTTAGGCGTCAATGTCAGCAATGTTTCATACATGAGTTTAATGATATTCTCCACATCACTTTTATGCAACATCTCCACCGTTGTGTGCATATAACGGAGGGGAATAGAGATCAGTACCGAAGGGCATCCATCGTTGGCATAAGCAAAGGCATCCGTATCCGTTCCCGTGCTTCTGCTTACGGCATGCAACTGTACCGGGATCTTGTTTTTGGCGGCAACCCCCTGCACCACATCCAATAACTTATTGTGTACCGCGGGGCCAAATGTAAGCGAAGGCCCTTTACCACAACTTGTTTCGCCCTGTATCATTTTATTGATCATGGGTGTGGAGGTATCATGCGTTACATCGGTGATGATGGCGATATTGGGTTTAATCCTGCGGGCAATCATTTCGGCGCCACGCAAACCGATTTCTTCCTGCACCGCATTTACAATGTACAATGCGTAGGGTAGTTTCTTTTTATTTTGTTGCAGTAACCTGGCTACTTCCGCAATCATGAATCCACCAATGCGGTTATCAAAAGCCCGGCCAATTAAATGGTCGTAGGCCAGTTCTTCGTAACCAGCTTCATACGTTGCCACGGCGCCAATATGTATGCCAAGGGCCTCCACTTCTTTTTTGTTTCTAGCGCCACAGTCTAAAAACAAGTTTTCTACTTTTGGCTGGGTTTCCTTATCGCCATTTCCTATTCTTGTATGAATTGCCGGCCAGCCAAACACCGCTTTTACAATGCCTTTCTTTCCATGGACCAATACCCGCATGGAGGGCGCAATCTGGTGGTCAACTCCCCCGTTGCGTTTCAGGTATATTAAACCTTCAGGGGTAATATAATTTACAAACCAGCTTATTTCATCCGCGTGCGCTTCAATCACTACTTTAAAAGGAGCGGTAGGGTTAATGACCCCTACAGCGGTTCCATAAGGATCCGTAAAAAAGGAATCAGTAAAAGGTTTTACATATTCCAGCCACATTTTTTGACCGCTGCTTTCAAAACCCGTGGGGGAGGGATTATTGATATAACCTTTTAAAAATGTGTATGATTCATCTGTAAGGATACTTTTAGTTGCTTTCGCTTTTGCTTTTGCCATGAAATTTATTTTTTGCAAAACTAACTATTGTAGTTGATAGTTGATGGTTGATGGTTGATCGTTGATTGTTGTTCGTTGTTCGTTGATCGTTGATCGTTGGTGGTCGGTAGAAAAATAGTGTATAAAACTTTCGCTAATAGTTAATGTTCGTTGATGGTTCATAGTATCAGTTTTTTTGCCTGCTACCATTTATCAACAAACATTAACTATTAGCGAAAGTTTTATACACTATTTTTCTACCGACCACCAACGATCAACGATCAACGAACAACG
>JANOTW010000579.1:0-2303 GCA_031416575.1 Ferruginibacter sp. | reverse complement strand
AAATTTACTATTTAATATGAATACGAAAAGTATTGTCGCTATAGTGTTTTTTTGTGGAACCGGTTTTTCCATTTACGCACAAAAAGATACTACGAAAAAACAAACCATTGATATTACTTCCACTTATAAACCTGTATTAAGGAATTCGGTAAAGGTGAATTTTTCGGCGACTAACCTCCCTGCCGATACATCCAAAGTTGTAGGGCCATACAAAATACCACCACAAAATTTATTTTATACCTATCAGCCTGTTTCTTTAAAACCATTGGCGCTTGCGCAGGATAGCGCACTGGAAGTGGGTATCAGGAATTTTCTTAAAGTTGGTTTTGGTAATTTTTCAACTCCTTATGCAAGCGCAGGATTTAGTTTTGGCGATGGTAAAACCGTGCTGGCAAATTTATACGCGGATTTTATTTCTTCAAAAGGAAATATTAAAAACCAGGACTATTCCCAGTTGAATATTAAAGGAAGCGGAAGTTATTTTACGGATAGAAATGAAGCATACGGTGGTGTGGGGATTAAGCAGCAGGATTTTTATTTATACGGGTACGATCATTTGCTGCATAATTACAATAAATCCGATGTGTTGCAGCGTTTTCAGGATATTAGCATAAAAGGAGGGTTTCGCAATAAGGATAAAAATGAAACGGGTATAAATTACAATCCGAATGTGGAGATAAGCGTTTTTAGTAACCAGAATAAATTAACGGAAAGCTCATTGGTGGTTGAAGCGCCTGTTGAAAAAACATTTGGAGATGTATTTTCAATCAAGGTGTCGGCTAAGGCGGATATTACTTCCTATACTTCCAAAAATTTGTCATCGAATGTCAAATTGAATAACAATATTTTCCAATTGTCGCCAGAATTAATTTATGCCAGGGAATTCATTACTATTCATGGTGGTGTTAGCCCGGCATGGGACAATGGAAAGCTAAGCATACTCCCCAACATTTATGGCGAAGCCCGGATAAAAGACAAGTCATTCCTGGTACAGGCGGGGCTTATCGGGCGCTTTATAAAAAACAGTTACCGCAATTTGTCAGCCATCAATCCATATTTGGCAACCCTATCATCTCAACAGAACACTAAAGAAACGGAATTGTATGGAGGGATAAAAACATCCGTAGGCAAGCATTTTAATTTTAGCGCAAAAGCTGGTTTTATCAATTACATCAATCTTCCTTTTTACATCAATGATACGGCCACGGATAACAAATCATTTTTGGTTAGCAATGAAAGCAAAGTAACAGGCCTGCGCATACATGCGGATATGAACTTTGTGAGCCAGGATAAATTTACCATCACCGGAGGGCTTACCTTTAACGGATACGCTGGAATGCGGGATAACGGTAAAGCCTGGGGAACCATTCCATTGGAAATTACGGCATCCATGCGCTGGTGGGCATTTAAGCAGGTAATGTTGAAAAGTGATTTCAGGGCATTTACCGGCGGCCCTTATTTATTAAAAAATAATGTACAAAAAACATTGAGCGGTGCGGCGGACCTGAGTGCCGGCATCGAATTTGCAATTAATAAAAAATTTAGCGCATGGGTGGATGTGAATAATATCTTCAATAATAAATATGAACGCTGGCACAATTACCAGGTGTATGGGCTCAATATATTAGGAGGGGTCCTTTATAAATTCTAATCTTTTCATTCATCATCTTTTATTTTGTTTTAAGAACACTTTGTCAAAGCGGTTTATACTCCACGAGTGTCAAAAAAGTGATTAATATTTTTATGAAACCGGCTGAAGCGCTACTATTAAGCCCCGAAAAAAATCAAAATTTCGCAATGTAGTTTTTTTGTACAAACTATATGGCATTGCTCAACGTCGTCGTCTCACTCTTCTATACAATCATTCTTTTTTTTTGTCCGGGCTGAAGAATTTCATGGCGTCATCGTTGCATCGCCCTCTTGTACCGAATACCATTGTGGATCTTTAATTGCGTTTTATTTTCGACCCCCATCAAATTCCACCGTTCCGTAGGCCCGCCTGAATGACTCGCAGGGCAGGGACATAATATCGGTAGCTAGAAAAAAAATATATTCATAGTCCGCCAGTTGGCGGACGTTATAACATTCCAGGTTTTTTTATTTTCTGTAGCAGGTCAGGGAGTTCTGAAATTATATGCGCTGCTATTTATTCAAAAGTAGGTGAGTAGGGTACCCATGTAACGGATTGATGGATGGCCTTGAGGGGTGTTCCTAAATACAACGTGGGAAAAGACGCACAAAGGTATTTAGTACAAGAGTACCAAATAAGCCGGGGCTGATGTTTCGCTAATAATCCCGATGTA
>JANOTW010000578.1:0-1539 GCA_031416575.1 Ferruginibacter sp. | reverse complement strand
TATACGGCGAAGGGGGAAGAATTTATTTCCGGCTCACCGTTGCCTTTAACGGATGGTATCATAGGCCCGGATGGCGCCCTGTATTTTTTAACCGGGGGCCGCAAAATTGACTCCGACCTTTACCGCGTTTATTACGGCGATAATAAATCGAATACGGAAAACTTGCCCGAAGTGGCACTCACCGACCTGCAACAAATTCGCAGGAAGCTAGAAGAATATCATGGTCAACCAAAGGCCGGCGCAATAGATTTTGCATGGCCTTATTTAAATCACAGCGATAGGTTTATTCGTTTCGCCGCACGTATTGCTATTGAGAACCAGCCCCTGGACCAATGGCAGCAAAAGGCATTGGATGAAAAAGATCCGGTTATTTTAACCCAGGCAATCATAGCGCTGGCAAGGATGGGAAATACAAATTTGAAAGCCCCGGCGCTTAAGTCATTAATGGGTATTAATTATGCCCGGTTATCCGAAATTCAGCAACTCGATTTGGGCCGTGCTTTTGAGTTGGTATTATCCCGGATGGGATTACCTGATGCCAACTTAAAGGCTCAGGTGGCTGCTTATCTTAACCCACAATATCCTGCCAAAACCAATGACTTGAACCGGCAACTGAGCAAGGTGTTGCTTTACATTGATGCGCCACAAGCCGTAGAAAAAACTATGGCTTTGCTGGCTTCGGCCACAGATGAAAATTCCGGGCAAAATACACTCACCCAGTCTTCTGATCTTATTCTTCGAAACCCGCAGTACGGGATGGATATAGCAAGCATGCTTTCAAAAGTGCCACCTTCTCAGCAAACTTTTTATGCTACATTATTAAGCCAGGCCAAAACCGGGTGGACGCCTGAACTGCAGGAAAAATATTTCCTATGGTTTTATGGCGCTTTTAAATTCAAAGGGGGGCACAGCTTTATTGGCTTCATTGATAAGGCCAGGAAAACTGCCCTTGCCAATGTTGACAAAGACCGCTTCGCTTATTTGAATACATTGTCGGGGGATTCTTTAGTTCAGCAGGGCGGAATATATGTGGCGGAAACATTTCAACAACCTAAAGGCCCTGGAAAAAGATGGACAATGGAAATGGCCATGGCTGTAGCAGACAGTGGTATTACCAACCGGAATTTTGAACAGGGAAAAGCAATGTACAATGCTTCACTTTGTAGTTCCTGTCACACAATGAACGGTGAAGGCGGTGTGGCTGGCCCCGATCTCACTAAATTGGGTTCACGCTTTTCTTATAAAGATATGCTTGAGGCCATCATTGAGCCCAATAAAACAATTTCAGATCAGTATGGGGCTACCGTTTTTTATCTTAAGGAAGGTGGTTCTGTGTTAGGCAGACTGATCAGCCAGGACAATGAAAAATATACAATTTCTCAAAATCCGTTTGCCCCACAAACAACCAGGGATGTCCTCAAGAAAGATGTTGTACGCATCAGGGTTTCTGAAGTTTCTCCTATGCTTCCAGGAATGATTAACCGGTTAAACGCGGAAGAATTAAAAGATCTGCTGGCTTATCTTAAATCCGAAGGCAAT
>JANOTW010000577.1:0-4582 GCA_031416575.1 Ferruginibacter sp. | reverse complement strand
TCCTGAATTTTTTCAGGGAAACGTGCTTAATTTATCAGGGAATTATACATCTCCATGGGTGCATACCAAATTGTCGCTTTTCACTTATGAAGCCAGTGGCCGGTGGGACACCAGCCACGGCTGGGCTGCCCCTGGCTGGTGTCCCACCAGCCAGCGACAATTTGGGATGCACCCATCCCCATTCGTAAAGCGTTAGGATTTACCAAAGAATTTCCTTTATTTTTCACTCATGAATATTCTTTTTTATTCAATTGTTTTCCGGTTACACCAATAATGAATAAATCATGTTCTAATCTTTGGTAAATATCCAGAATAACCCAATTGGTTTTATTGTACAAATTGGTTTACCTGATCCCATGTTCCGCCATTTATCACGTTGGTAAATCCATTTTGTTCCAAAATGGATTTTGCCTGTCCGCTTCTGTTGCCGCTGCGGCAGAACACGATAATGTTTTTCTTGTTTTTGAATTGTGATAACCGGGATGCCACGCTATCCAATGGAATATTGACCGAGCCTTTTACATGGCCTTCAGCAAATTCCCCCGGTGTTCTTACATCTGCTAAAAAAGCGCCTTCTTCAATAATGCCCCTCAAATCAGCAGTGGCCGCACCCCCGAATATTTGTTTGAAAATGTTCATCTTTTTGTAATTTATCGTATGAATTTTTTTATTACTCCAACTAATCCCGCTTTTGGCACTACCCCACTTTGCCTCCATAGTGGTTTGCCATTTTTAAAAAGTATCAGCGTAGGCACACCTTGTACCTGGTAGTCGGTAGCGGCCTGTTGGTTTTTATCAACGTCTATTTTTATTATAGTGGCGGCATCGCCGATTTCCTCTTTTACATCTTTGAGAATGGGGCCCATCATTTTACACGGGCCACACCAGGTTGCAAAAAAGTCAACAAGTACCGGTTTATCTGATTGTATGATTTCGTTAAATGTCATGATCATGAATTTTTTTCGTCTTCATTCAAAGCTTGTTTTTTATTTTCCTTTTTAAACGTGCCAAACAATAAAGCCCCCATTGCCGCACCGTAAAGGGCGCTGTTCAATGGCTTTGATGTAATTGCACATGTGCCGGATAGGCATCCTACCTGCTGCCAGTATAAATACCCGGCCATGGCGCCAACTATTGCGCCTAACGCGTATAGTTTATAATTATTAAACCACTTCTTCATAAGTAATATCTTTTGTGCTTTCAACATTTTTTTTAGAAGGGGTGGCACAGCCTCCAACAGCACAGCAGCCAATATTAAATACGGGCATAGCCGTAAATAATACGCCCAAAATACCCATCATCCATTCTTTGGCAATGATAGATTGTACAATAATGGCAATGCCCAAGGCCAGCCTTATAAACCTCATGAAATTCCAATTGCCCGATAAGACCTGCTTCATGAAAATTGATTAAATTATTTTAAGATCTGCCTGCCGCACAGCTTACAAATGATTTCGCTTTGTTTAAAAAGCTATTGTTTCCTTTTTCAGGGTAGCCCAATGAAGCCAGCTTCGCTACCATTTCTTGTCTCTCTACAGCCACCCCGCTTACACATACTTTACCTTCTTCTTTAAATATTTGTACAGCGGTTACACCTTTTATTTTTTGCAAGGCGGTTTTAATGCTGTTTATACAGCCGCCGCATTTTATGTTTTCCACGAATATTTGAAGTGCCGTCATTTTATTATTTTGATAAAGCAAAAGTAAATGCTACCATTTGGTTTTTTGGTAACAAAGGTTACAAACGAAAAAAGCAGCTTGCCGGCTGCCTTACAATCAGATATGCCAATAAAATCATATCGCTACAATTGAGCTGGAAAGCAAATTTTCGGCACATAATTGTTTAAAAAATGCAAACTTATCATTTTTTAGCAGGGCAGGTATTTAAACCCACCAAAGTATAAAGCGGGCAAAAACTTACTAAGCTGGTTAATAAAAATACACCTGCAAGCACTAATAAAACTATTCCAAATGTACCTGTAATGGTATTGGTGAAATATAAAACAGCAACTACTACAGCTATTAATGTGCGAATTATGCGGTCTGTGTTACCCATGTTCTTTTTCATATAAATTATTTTAATTGGAAAGGTAAGCAACTGCAATTATATCTTTCGTGACATTTGTTACAAAGGCATAAGGCTGGTTAAAAAAATAATAAAACGATACTTGGCAAGGGAACAAATTGTGATTCATGTTTTACCATACTGCACAACGGATAAAAACGTGAATAAGAATTTTTGTCCAGGCAGCAGAATTTCAATTAAACATTGTTGCATCGCCCTCGTGTACCGCATACCATTGGGGATCTTTAATTACGTTTTAAATTAACAATTTTTACCCCTTCAGGGGATGGGGGTAACCTGTTTTATTTTTTTTATTGATCAAAACAAAATTTCACTGATTTACGCGTTGTGCAGTATAAGTAACAAAAAAGAGAAATGCCCGCATAATACTGTATTTCTAAATTCTACGTGGGTAAAGATCCCCAATGGTATGCGGTACACGAGGGCGATGCAACAATGTTTAATTGAAATTCTGCTGCCCGGACAAAAAAAATAGGGTTTATAGAAGAGTGTTCCGATATGCTGTGGTAACGGAATATTCCAACACTACACTGCCTGGCTGCGTCAATAATACTACGATGCTTAATAGTAGTACTTCAGCCGGGTTCATGAAAATATTAATCACTTTTACACCCCTTTTGCGGTTTAATCGCTGATATAATCAATAATGAATAAAACCATACCAACCAGCAGCACGCACAGGATACATACAATAAGCAACTTAACCCAGGCCGGCAGGTTTTTCATGCTGTTAATCATGCGGTCCCTTTTAAAATTTTATTCCAGTATAGCCAGGGCAATACTTTGGTTTTTAAAATCCACATCGCCCAATTTGGTTTTGCCTGGTTAAACGGGAACGTCATTTTTGGTGTATTGGTATAATCAAACTCGGCCAGCATCAGCTTACCGTATTGTGTAGGAATGGGGCAGGCGCTATATCCCGTATATTCAGCGCTCACCTGCTGATTGGCTAATACCGCCAATAAATTCCGTACCACCACCGGGCTTTGTTTACGTATGGCAGCGCCTGTTTTGCTGCATGGCGCATTGATGCAGTCGCCTAAAGCAAATACATTAGGGTAACGGATGTGCTGCATGGTGTTCTTATCTACTTCAACATAACCATATGGATTATTCGCATCCGCCAACGGGCTGTTCTTAATAAAATCAGGAGCAGACTGCGGTGGTACGGCATGGCACATATCAAATTTCATTTCCTTACGTTCAGCTACACCGCCTGCATTTTTCTCCTCGTAGTAAACAGTTTTATTGCTGCCATCTATCTCCACCGTATTACAGCCAAAATGCGTCTTGATATTATTTTTCGCAATTACTTCCTTTAAAGTTTCCGCATATTCCTTTACGCCAAAAATTATACTTCCACCGGAAATATAATGAACGTCGCATTTGTCCAATATGCCCTGCTTACGCCAGTAATCGCATGCCAGGTACAATATTTTATGAGGCGCCCCGCCGCATTTGATGGGTGTAACTGGATTGGTAAAAATAGCCGTGCCGCCTTTAAAATCCCTTATTAATTCCCATGTATAGGGAGCAACATCAAATGAGTAATTACTGGTTACACTGTTTTTGCCCAGTGTTTCCTTGAAGCCCTTTATTTTTTGCCAGTCCAATTGTATGCCGGGGCAAACAATCATGGCATCGTACTGATAAGAAGCCCCGTTTTTGCACACCACTTTATTTTCTTCGGGAAGAAATTTATCTACCGCATCTTTAATCCATGTAGCCCCTTCGGGGATGAAATCCTTTTCGTTTCGGACTGTATTATTAATGTCGTAAACACCCGCTCCCACCAGGGTCCATGCAGGTTGGTAATAATGTTTTTCGGATGGGTCAATAATGATTATTAGAAGGCTTTTATCTTTATGTAAAAGCTTAGCGGCGGTAGCAAGCCCGGCATTGCCGCCTCCTACGATAATGATTTTTTTAGCAGGCATGGTGTTTTATGTTTTTATAGCACTAATTTTTGAAACCCCTTATTTCAAAATTCAAAATATAAAAGGTATTAATCCTGACGTATGTTTCATGTAGTTTTTATACGCATCAAATTTATTCATCAGCATCTTTTCCTCCCAGTTAAGTTTGATGATTAAAACAATTGCCAAAGCAACAAACATCGCTAAACGTATCCATGTAAAATCAATGATCACCAATCCTGCGCATCCCGACAAAACAGCGGTGTACATGGGATGGCGAATAAAATGATATGGGCCATTGGTAATTAATACCGCATGAGCGGAAGGTACAGGCAATATGCTGAGTTTACTTTTTCGCATGGCCGCTATCGCCCACACTACCAAAAGAATGGAAGTTAAAATTAAAATGGCCGCAACAAGGTTTATTTTTTGAAAGGAAGACCCTGCAAGTAACAACCCTATTAATAAAAACTGTAAGCCAACAAGTAAAATTGATTTTATACGAACTGACAATGGTATTTTTTTTAACGGTTACTAATATTTTGCAAGGGGCAAAAAAGTGATTAATATTTTTATGGGA
>JANOTW010000576.1:0-5509 GCA_031416575.1 Ferruginibacter sp. | reverse complement strand
TACCCACCAATGATTGCCGGTGGAACGGTTGTTTTCCGGTAAGTTTTTCTACATCCATTTTTATTATACTTTTTATTTTATGGTGATGCCTTGTTGCGGATAGCGGATGTTGGATCAATGCCGGGCGACAGTACCACCGGGCCTGCGTACGCTTTTGGATATACAATTTTTACCAGCACCAGCCTGCCCTGTTTGCATTGCGGGCACAGGGTGATGTCTGTGCCATATTTCTCCAGCATGCGCTGTGCCACTGGTATGTTTATTTTTGGCGGCAAGGGTGGCAGTTTCATTTTTTTTCTTACCGCATTTAGCCGGGCTGTTTTGCCATGGTTCTGCAAAAAACCGTAGTGGCGGATTTTCACATACTGCCGCGGCAAAAAATGAAGTTCGAACCGGCGCAGGAATTCGGGGATGGCGAGGGCCATTGTTTTTTGTTTGCTGCCATCTGCGTAATCTTTGAATTTAAAGGTTACGCTATGCTCCGTTATTGCAACGATGCGGTGCCTGGTAATGGCTACCTTATGCGTATATCAGCCCAGGTAGTTCAACGCCTGCAGGAATCTGCCAAAATATTTTTTCGCATACATAGAAACCGACGAAAGAACTCAAAAATTTGTACATTGCAACATGAATTGGCAAGACTATATCATTTCAGATAAGCTGGTTTTACTTGGAAAACCTACTATTAAGGGAACAAGGATTTCTGTAGAACTCATCTTAGAGTTGTTTTCTGCAGGTTGGACTGAGAAACAGATTATAGAATCCTACCCAACAGTATCTTCTGAATCCTTGAGAGCAGTTTTTGCTTATCTTAAAGAGTGCATTCAGCAAGAACTTTATTTCCCAATTTCAGCTTGAATATGACTTTTTTAGCAAACGAAAATTTTCCCCGGCCAAGTACGGTCATTTTACGTGAAAATGGCTTTAGCGTTAAAAGTATTCAAGAAGATTTTCCTGGTATTTCAGATGAAGAAGTAATGGAAATCGCATTAGGATCAAACTTGATCATACTTACTTTTGATAGTGATTACGGTGAAATAATATTCAAATACTCCAAAGAAAATCCCCCTTCAGTTGTATTTTTTAGGGAAAAAGGAATAGTACCTGAATTTGCTGCTTTGTCCCTTATTAATTTACTTGCCAATACTGCCATTATATTAACCGAAGCATTTACAGTTATTGAAGAAAAAAACATTAGACAACGATTCTATAAAAAATAGTGCGGCGGCTAACATTCATTCAGGTAGAAGAAATGCCAAAAAAAAATACCCCCGTTTGAAAGAGCTACCATGGCCATTTTTGCTACCTGCCTGTCCCGTTTTTGTGGAAGTATTATGCTTACAGGAACATCAACGAATGTTGTTATAGGTGCAAGTGTAGCCCGGCCTTAGGCTGGGCCTCAGTATGTTGTCCGCTGTCAGCAGTAGTTCCGGCTGACGGTTTTCAATTTGGCTTTTTGTTGTTATCTTCAACTTTTAAAAAAAGCCAGGCATTGGTTCCGGTCAGACGGTTTTCAAAAACCCCGCCTGACAGCAATACCAAAACGTTACCACCAAGCAATTTTTCCCCATTTTAATTTTGAAAAAGAAATTGTAATTTCATACTATGGAAAAAGAAATAATGCGACAAAAGATAAAAGACATTATACTTCAAGAGAATTCTGATGCAAAAGTCATACTTTATGGATCAAGAGCTCGTGGAACAGAGCTACAAGGATCTGATTGGGATATACTTGTATTATTAAATAAACCGAATGTTAGCTTTAAGGATGAACAAAAAATCAGGCACAAATTATTTGACATAGAATTAGAAACCGGTGAGTCAATCTCGACATTTGTATATTCACAGAGAGAGTGGGATACCCGGTTAAGTGTAACTCCTCTTTTCAACAATGTAAAAAGAGAAGGAATTTATTTATGAGGGATTACAAAGAAGAATATATAAAGTATCGTATTGAAAAATCTGAACGGGCTTATTTAGATGCAAAATTTTTGACTTCGCAAGAAAGTTGGAATGCTTGTATTAATCGTCTTTATTATTCATGCTATTATATTGTTTCTGCACTTGCCTTAAAGAATGATATTCAAGCACAATCACATTCAGGATTAAGAAGCCAATTTAATCTACACTTCATTAAAACCAAAAAAATCTCAATTGAGATGGGAAAATTATACGCTGATTTAATTGATTCACGTCAGAAGGGTGATTATGGAGATTTATATGATTTTGACAAAGAAACTGTTGAGAGCTTAATTGAACCCGTTGGCGAATTCATTTCGTCATTAAAAAAGTTAATATCCTCAAATTAGTTTGCCTGCTGGTAACATTAAGCCAGGTAGAAGAAATGCCCCGAAAAAGATAGATGCAATGCATAAGCGGGTGAAAACTTAATTACTGCTCTCAGGAATGATTGTTCCGTGAGGGATAAACAGTGACATTTTGTTTTGTTTAATAACCAACGAAAACATAGCTGATGTCTTATATAAAACGCAATTAAAGATCCCCAATGGTATTCAGTACACGAGTGCGACGCAACAATGCTTAATCAGCGCTTCTATGCCGGGCCAAAAAAAACATTAAAAAATGAAAAGAAAAACGTGCATTCAGGCCACCCGCTTTTTAAAATTTAACCACCTCCCAAAATGCTTTTTTAGGCTTCAGGCCTTTATCAAATAACAGCGGATAGTCCTTCCTGTTCCTTACCGGAAAATTATCGAGCCAGCTACTCCTGTCGGAGATATTCCAGAAGGTAACGGCTGAAATATGCCGGCGGTATTTCCTGAATAATTCAAAGCACATTTTGTAAACTTCCAGTTGCTTTTGTTCTTTGTCAATGGTAAAAGCTGTATTGGCATCTTCAGTTCTTCTCCCTCTTGCATCATGCTCTTTTGAATACACGGAAATATCCAACTCCGTGAACTGAATTTTTAAGCCCAGCACCACAAATCGTTTTAGGGTACTGTCCAACTGGCCACGCGTGGGTTCATTGACCGCCCAATGAGCCTGCAGGCCAACGCCATGAATGGGAACGCCTGCATCCTTTAAACTCTTGACAAGCTTGTAAATCTTTTCTCTTTTAACCGGGTTGATCTCATTGTAATCGTTATAAAATAATAAGGCACCAGGGTCGGCTTCATGTGCATATTGAAAAGCTTTGGCGATATATTCCTCACCGCAGATCTGGTACCACAGCGAGTTACGGAGCCATTCATCTTTTTTATCACTGATGGCTTCGTTCACTACATCCCATGCATAGATGGTTCCTTTATATCTTTTTACCACGGTAGTGATATGATCTTTCAACCGTTGCAGCAATACATCTTTGGTTACCTGTTTTCCTGTGGCATCTTTAAATAACCAATCAGGCGTTTGATTGTGCCAGCATAAGGTATGGCCACGCAGCTTCATATTATTGCGCTGGGCAAAGGCGGCTATTGAATCCGCATCCCTCCAGAAATACTCATTTTCTTTGGGATGGACAGGGCCCATCTTCATGGCGTTTTCCGGTGTCATACTGCTGAACTGTTGCAGGATCAGCGCTGCTTCATCCGTTTGTAAGGCCCGTGGCGAAACAGCGACGCCCATGGTAAAATAATTTTTGTAATAATCCTTCAAACCTTTGGCGCTGTCAATGGAAGCAGTGGTTGTTTGGTGTATTTTTTTGCCTGAACTGCAAAATTCAAAGGTTAAAACTAAAAGGGAAATAAGAACAAGGAATAAAATCTTTTTCATTTTAAATTTTTTTTAATCAACCTGCGAATCATATAATCATATTTAGCAGCAGCACACCCAACAAACCTAAAAATGAAATGAGTGTTTCCATTACCGTCCAGGATAAAAAAGTTTGTTTGAGTGATAATTTAAAGAATTCCTTAAACATCCAGAAGCCGGAATCATTGATATGCGAACCAAACACACTGCCGGCGCCTACAGCCAATACCATGAGTTCGGGTGATACTACCCCCGACATTACCAGCGGTGATACAATGCCTGCTGCTGTAATGCCGGCAACGGTAGCGGAGCCGATGGTTACCCTTAATAAGGCAGTAACGATCCATCCAAATATTAACGGGGGCATTTGCCATTTGCTGCTAAAGGAAGCGATGTATAAACCGGTGCCGCTGTCTGTTAAAACTTGTTTGAAAACACCGCCTGCGGTTATGATCAATAAAATCATGGCAATGCCGGAAATGGCATCGCCCAGCCATTTCATGATTGTTTCCATGGGGTTACCATTGCGTAACCCGAAATAATAAATAGCGAGCAACACCGAGATCAACAAGGCGATTGTTGAATCGCCTGTGAACGACAGGATTTTTCGGGGCAATGACCCTTCCGCTAAAAAACTGTGTGCGATAACTGCCAGTGTAATCAGGAACACCGGTAACAATGCGATCATAAAACTCGGGAATACAGCAGGCAGGTTTTTGTCAGGTGAAATTTCTTCCGCCGAAAAAAGAGAAGTCGTATTGGTTTTTATTTTTTGCAAAACCCTTCCAAGAAATGGACCGGCAATAATGGACGCCGGAATGGCAATGATTAACCCATACATCAACACTTTACCCATATCCGCATGAAACGCATTTACCAATACTACGGGGCCGGGATGCGGCGGAAGGAAACAATGTGTTATGCTAAGCGATGATGCCATGGGAATGGCGATATATAATAATGGCAGCTTTGTTTTTCTTGCCAGGGTAAACACCAGCGGAACAAGTATTATAAAGCCCGCATTATAATAAAGCGGGATACCAATTAAAAAACCGGTTAGTAAAACCGCCCATTGAATATTCTTTTGGCCAAAGCGATTAATCAGTGTTGAGGAGATTTGGCCGGCAGCGCCGCTTACTTCCAATATTTTTCCGAGTATGGCGCCCAGGCAAATGATTAATGCTAATCCGCCTAAGGTACTGCCTACGCCTTTTTCTATCGACTTTAATAATTCCGATGGCTGCATGCCCAGGCTCAATCCGGCAATGATGGCGACAATGAGCAATGATAAAAAAGGGCTTACTTTTTTTACGGTTAGAAAAACCTGTAAGGCGATGGCGAGTATGATGATGGAGAATGTCAATGATTATTTTTTATTATCGGGTTAAGTATTTTTTTTGGCCCAGGCAATTCATTCAAAACACGTGTGAACGGTCCGTTCTACATTTACATAAGGAAATCATTGCTGGTACTGTCCGGAATCCCCACAGTACTGTGGGGACTAAATTTAAAATATTTTGTACAAGATAGTAACAAAAGGTAAACTAATAATGTCCAGGCCGGATTAAAGCTGACAGGTACGGCCGAAGTATTGTTTGTTCATCCTTTATTTTGCGATGAAGGTTAGCGGCCGGGCATTTCTGTCGGCAATCCTTCTGCTTCAAAAAGAGATTTTAGGAGTTTGTCTGCAGTAAAAAATATGTCCGCTTGTTGAAATAATGATACGGAAGTAGAAAGTTGAATGCTGTCCAAAGTCCTTAATCCCTGCGTTCCATATTTTGAAGTTAAGATTCTTGCT
>JANOTW010000575.1:0-6607 GCA_031416575.1 Ferruginibacter sp. | reverse complement strand
TTGGTAAGCGGCGAAATGGAGATCATGGACAGTGCATGGGTTTTGCTAAGTTCCCATTTTGTATTGCCCAAATTTCATTTGACGGAATACGATTATTTTTCCGTGGGCCAGCAATACGAATGGGTAAACAATAAGGCCTGGATGCCGGTGCGGCAGGATTTTATTTACCTCACCAAGGCCGGTAAAAAATCGTCAGGTGGCAGGACCATCGCCATATTCAGCGATTATAAAATTGATACCAATTTTACCAAAAAACATTTTAGTACCGAAGTAAGCGTTACCGCTCAGCAGGCGTATGACAGGGACAGCAGCTTTTGGGAAACAATCCGCAAAGAACCGCTAACGGAAAAAGAAGCCCGGTTCATCAATTATAAGGATAGCATGAAAAGGGCGCATACCACTACTACTTATTTGGATTCCGTGGACCGGTACAATAACAAAATAACCTTAAAGAAATTATTTATTGATGGTATTGATAATCATAACTGGCGAAAGGAAAGGCTGATGATATTCGCAACAATAGGCGATCTGTACCAGCCGTTACAATTGGGCGGCGGCAGGCTTGGCTATAATTTTTACCTGAATAAAATATACAAGAATAAAAAAAATATCAACCTCGCTACCAGGATGAGTTACGGCATTAGAAATAAAGACCTGCAGGGTTCGGCTGGGTTTTCAAAGTTGTATAATCCATTCAGCAGGGGGCGTTATTCCATAAACGCCGGAAGGGAATTCGGGCAGATATTTGAAGGTGACGCCTGGATCAATCAATTAAAACGAAGTAATATTTATTTAAAGGAAGGCGTGGAAGCCGGCCATAATATAGAACTGCTGAATGGGCTGGTATTGTTTAATAAATTTGAATATACGGTACGCCGCAATGTAGCGGATTATAAAACAAATCAAAAGTTGGATTCCTCCGCCATCGGCCGTGGCCTTGGTAATAACCAGGCCATCCGGTTTGAGAATTACAAGGCATTCTATAATACAATCGGTTTACAATATACCCCTGCACAAAAGTATATCCGCGAGCCAAAAGAAAAAGTAATACTTGGTAGTAAATGGCCAACATTTGGCGTAAGCTGGAGAAAAGGGATACCACGATTTTTGGGCAGTAATATCAATTTCGATTACCTCGAATTTGGCATTACTCAAAAGCTAAAACTTGGGCTGGCAGGAGAATCCCGTTATACTTTTATCAGTGGAAGTTTTTTAAGCCGTAAAGACCTTCGCCTGGTAGATTACAAATTCATGCGCCGCGGCGACCCTATCCTGTTCTCGAACCCCACCATGAGTTTCCAGGCATTGGATTCTACATTCCCCGCATTCAAACGTTTTTACGAAGGGCATTACCTGCACCAGTTTCATGGCGCCCTCCTTAATAAAATCCCGTTGCTAAAAAAATTGAATTTATTAGAAGTAGCGGGAGGAGGGATTTTGTATTTGCCAGAACGGAATTTAAAATACGCGGAATTATTTTTTGGTGTAGAAAAAATAATCCGTTTCTGGCGTGAGCGTTATAAGATAGGTGGATACGTAGTAACCAGTGCAGCCAATAAATACAGCAACCCTATTCAATTTAAAATAGGCATTGAAGTTTTTAATAAAAGAAAGCATAGCTGGTATTGAATCAGCCAATTTAAAAATGACTCAATAGCCCAATTGCTAAAACCTCTAAAGTATAAAACGCAATTAAAGTTCCCCAATGGTATGCGGTACAAGAGGGCGTCCACGATACGCTGCGCTATCGGGATGTACCAATGCAAGGATGCTCCACACAGCTTCTTAGCCCTGACAATAAAGAATCAATGTTGAATTGAAAAAACAATTACACTTGATAAGTGGGAAATTACCGTGGTTTTATATTAGCGCATAAGCACATTAAAGCCTATTGGTTAATTAGAAAATTGGCCACCCCCACTTTAAAAAATCAGGAAACGCCCTTGCCCAGGTAGGCACATCATGTTTGCCATCTTTCAACTCCAAATATTTAATATCGCCACCCGAATAACCTTTTGCTTTTAGCGCTGCTATCAAACTGATGGTATCATCAATGGCATCTATAATGCCGTTGTTATTCCTGTCGGCGGTTTCATCCTGCGTGCCTACTTCAAAATAAAATTTGAGCCAGGGTGCATAATTACCCTCCTCCACCTGCCGGTGCATGATCCGGTTTACCGTTTCATCAAAATCGGCATCATCCTGACCTTTATCCCTCCACCAAAATGAACCACTAAAAATTCCCGCCTTGCTAAATTCCCGCTGATTGTTCCAAACAATATCCATGGCGCTTAAACCACCTAAAGAAAAACCTGCAAACGATTTATCCCTGAAGGATTTTATATGATAGGTTTTCCGGATAAAAGGCATTACTTCTTCAAGTACAAACCGGTTGTATAAAGCCGCTTTTGCACCACGTCCTTTATAATCCAAATTTTTCGCCGTGCCATATTCATTCTTCCTATCGGCGGAGCAATGCAGCCCCACACATAACAAGGGCGCTATCGCATTATGATCATATAAATTTTGCAAGATCTTATCGAACCCCATCGTAATCAAATCCTGTCCGTCATTAATTAATAATAAACTCATTTGATAAGCGCTTCCTTCAATAGGGGGCAGGTAGCAATCTACCTTAACTTCCCTTTTTAAAAATTCAGAGTGAATGATATGATTTTCAACAACAGTATTGGATTTCTTTCCGATTAGCATATTATCAAAATTAAGGGTTTTTGGGTTTAGTGTTTAGTGCCTGGGTTTTAAGGTTTTGGGTTACATGTTTTCCAAAGCGGAAAGTTGGCTTAGGCAATCCAATCATAAAAAAAAGCCGGTAATATAATAGATACCTGTAACCAACTTCCTTCAATGAACAAACACCAGCCAGGGAAAGCCCGGCGTGGCCGGTGTTCCACCGGCCACGTTTCAAATAACCGTAGCGACAATTTGGTATGCACCACAATCGCAGTATCCTTCACCCAATACTATAAACCTTTTAGCCTTTACCCTACATCTTCCTTCCTAAACCCTAAACCTTGTAAGTATTATTTGGTTATTTACCGTGTAAAAAATATATTTGAATACTATTCGATTGCCTGCCTGAACCCCAACCATTCATTTCATTATAAAAATTTTTTATGAAAAAAATCGGAATTTTACATGGAAAAGAAAGAAGTTTTCCCGAAGCTTTTGTAGCCAGGGTAAACAGTAAAAATGTAGAAGGCATTATGGCAGAGTCGGTAAAAATTGAAAAAGTAGTGCAGGGAGAGAGTAGCGGCTATGCGGTGATCATTGATCGTATATCGCAGGATGTTCCCTTTTACAGGGCATTTTTAAAAAACGCGGCATTATGTGGAACTGCTGTTATCAATAATCCTTTTTGGTGGAGTGCGGATGAAAAATTTTTCAACAACTGTTTATCTACAAAAATAAACGTGCCGGTTCCCAAAACAGTTATTTTGCCCTCCTGGCATTTGCCTGCCGACACTACAGATGAATCCTTCAGCAATTTATCTTACCCCCTGGACTGGGGCGGCATCTTTAAATATATCGGCTTCCCCGCTTATATGAAACCCTTTGCCGGTGGCGGCTGGAAGAATGTTTACAAAGTAACGGATATGGATGATTTTTTTGATAAACATAGAGAAACCGGCGAACTGGTAATGATGTTACAGGAAGAAATAGTATTTGAAGAATATTACCGTTGCTACTGTATTGGCGGAAAGTATGTACGGATCATGAGTTATGAACCACGCAATCCACATCACCTGCGTTATGTAGCGGACTTTAAACCTTCCGATGAAAAAATACAAATGATGACTGAGCTGGTACTGCGGATCAATCATTATTTAGGGTACGATTTTAATACGGTGGAATTAGCTTTAAGGGATGGGGTTCCTTTTGCGATTGACTTTTGCAATCCAGCTCCTGATGCGGAAAAAAGCAGTGTAGGCGATGAAAATTTCGGGTGGGTGGTGGAGACCGCCGCTAACTATGCCATTGAAATGGCCCTGGCGCAGGAAGATGGAAAAGATAATTTAACGTGGGGTGAATACATTAAACGGAGTGCGGGTAAGCAGCCGCTTTATTAATTGATGATTTGTCATTTGATAATTGATAATCAAAATACCTCCTAATTTTTTTATGATTTTCAAACATGGAAAAAGAATTAAAAAATTACTTAACCATACAAAACGAAGATTTAAGTGAAATAAAAGTAGAAGAACCGGAAAGCCCTATTGGCTTTACTTATGCTGATTATTTAACCTGGAATTATAAAGATAGGATTGAGTTGATAAAGGGTAAAATATTCAAGATGTGCCCGGCACCTACAATCACACACCAGAAAATTTTGAGCAATATCGCAATGAAATTTTTAAATTTTATAAATGGTAAGTCATGCAAATGTTTACTTGCACCCATTGATGTAAGATTAAAAGGCAAGCCTTTTAGAAAGAAAAAGCTAAGGGATGATGAAATTACCACCGTAATACAACCAGATATAATTGTAGTATGTGATGCCGAAAAATTAAAAGATAACCGCAGTGTGGATGGTGCGCCGGAGCTGGTTGTAGAAATACTAAGTGCCGGCAATACCAGAACCGGGATCAAATATAAATTTGACTTGTACGAGGAAAACGGTGTACTTGAATATTGGGTAGTTTACACGGAATACAAACAAATTTATGTTTTCCTGCTAAATGAAAATGAAGAATATGGTAAGCCGGTTATTTATGAAGCAGATGAAAAAATTCATTCGGTGGTACTAAAAGGGTTGAGCATACCGATGGAAGAAATTTTTAAACTATAATTAATTTTAATTGATAATTCTTCAAATGAAGGCTCACTAAAGCATGGAGCAGATAATTTGCAGTGAATTAAAGAGCCGTTTGAATTGGATTATAATTATTGACGTTAAAAAATTATCAATTATCAATTAAAACATTATCAATTAAATTAACCATGGCTAACATTTCATTCAAAAATTTTACGGTAGGTGTAGAGGAAGAGTATATGGTAATAGATCCGGTAACAAGGGAACTAAAAAGCCATGAACAGAAAATCGTGCAGGAAGGCCAAAAAATGATCAAGGACAAAGTAAAAGCCGAAATGCACCAGGCGGTAGTAGAAGTGGGCACGGATATCTGCCAGGATGTGGATGAAGCTTTTATGGATGTATCTACCCTTCGTAAAACCATCAGCGGTATTGCTGATAGCTTAGGCTTAAAAATAGGCGCTTCAGGTACCCACCCTTTTAGTCATTGGGAAAGCCAGCTCATCACCGACCATGCACGCTATAGTGAAATTGTAAATGAATTGCAGGAAGCCGCCCGCAGCAACCTTATTTTTGGCCTGCATGTTCACGTAGGAATGGAAAACAGGGAGATGGCAATCCATATCGCTAACTCAGCCCGGTATTTTTTGCCACATGTTTACGCTTTAAGTACCAACTCCCCTTTTTGGGAAGGCAGGCTTACGGGGTACAAATCATTTCGTACCAAGGTATTCGACAAGTTTCCAAGAACCGGCATACCTGATTATTTTGAGAGTATTGAAGCCTACGAAAACTATGTAAAGCTATTGGTGAAAACCAATTGTATCGACAATGCGAAAAAAATATGGTGGGACCTGAGGGTGCACCCATTTTTCAATACGGTAGAATTTCGCATCTGCGATATCCCCATGACTGTACATGAAACCATCGCGATAACCGCACTGTTCCAGGCCATCTGTGCCAAACTGTATAAATTAAGAAGCCAGAATTTAAACTTCATGATGTACTCACGCGCTTTATTAAACGAAAATAAGTGGCGTGCCAGCAGGTATGGCATAGATGGAAGCATGATTGATTTTGGTAAGGAAACGGAAGTAAACACAAGGATACTTATCTATGAATTGCTCGATTTTGTAGATGATGTAGTACCTCATTTAGGAAGCCGCCATGCCATCAATTACGTACATAAAATATTAGAACAAGGCACCGGTGCCGACAGGCAATTGAAAGTATATGAAGATACCAAAAGCCTGAGCGATGTGGTGGATTATATTCAGGGAAATTTTCTATCGGGGTTGTAATTTTCAATTGGGCGATTCTACAGATACCAGTTATATGTAATGAAAATATAAACGCTAAATTACGGCGCTCCCCTACTTGCGCAGTTTAAAATGCATGCTTTTTTTCTTTTTTGTCCAGGCATCAGGGCCCTGAATAAGCATCGTTGCATCGCCCTCTTGTACCGCATACCATTGGGGATCTTTACCCGCGTTATTTGTAGGAATACATCACCCGGCTTTTTTGACAACCCTCAACAATTTTACATCCTTTTTAAACCCATTTCGCAATATATCCTGTGTGTGATTATAGTATATGGGTGTCTCTATCCGTGGTCAGCGTTTAAAACTATACTGCACAAGGGGTAAACAGTGAATTTAATTTGTCTGATAATCATAAAAATCAACGGTATTTTAATTTATAGAATTAGGTGCATTAATCGCAAAGACCCTGTGGTATTTACTTTCTCTTTTAAATTCGTTGCTTTTGCCTCCTCAGCCGGCGGGCTGCGTAACTGCAACGCCGCTGCTTTTGCTTCTTTCAAAAAATATGCTTCGC
>JANOTW010000574.1:0-2958 GCA_031416575.1 Ferruginibacter sp. | reverse complement strand
TTGAAACCTTGCATTAAAGCCTGCTTTCTTTTTTCGCTCAAGCCTGGCTTCTTTTTTTCTTTTTCAATTTTTCAAAAAACTAAATGAGCTTGGATACTCTCTTGTAAAGGCGGCCTTATTCTTATTCTTTATTTTTACGATAAGCGTTCCCATATTTTAAAATTACTATTTTAAAAAATAATATCAAACACATACTCCTCATTACCCCTTTTAACTTTTACTTTGGTGGCATCACCTTTTTTAAACTTATTCAATGTCTCCATATAAGTTTGCATGTCCGTAAATTTATAATCGCCTAATTGTGTAATTACATCCCCTGCTTTAATTCCCGCTTTTTGTGCTACTCTTCCCTCAGTTACACCATCTGCCCTTACGCCGGGCCCGCTGTAGGTATAATCAGGCATTATGCCGAGTGTTACTTTAAAACTGCTAGCTGCACTCATTTTCGTTTCCCTTGTTTTTGCAAAAGCCAGTTTTACTTTTTTATTGGTTTTTTCAATCAGTGTATAAATAAATTTCACCACCTGCAATTCGCCCATAAAATTAATCTTATCCGCATCATCGCCTGGTTTATGATAATCGCCGTGTGTGCCGGTAAAGAAGAACAAAACAGGAATATCTTTCCTGTAAAATGAAGTGTGGTCACTTGGCCCCGTGCCGCTGCTATCAAAAGACAGTTTAAAGTATTTATCCTTTTTTATTAAAACATTACCCCATTCCGGTGATGTGCCAAAGCCCCCGATGCTCAATCCACGGGTACTGTCTTTGAGCCTGCCAATCATGTCCATATTGATCATGTAATTTACGCTGGTAAGGTCAATGGTGGGATGTTCGGTAAAATACTTTGAACCAAATAAGCCCAACTCCTCACCCGAAAAAGCGATCAGCAGGTAATTGTTATTTTTAAAATTAGCCGCCTTCAGCATTTTACCCAATTCAATAACAGCGCTGGTCCCACTTGCATTATCATCCGCTCCATTGTGTATTTCAGGCGTGCCGCCTGTAAATAACGAGTTACGGTCTTCTCCATAGCCTAAATGGTCATAATGAGCGCCAATGATAATAGTGGTGGCGGCATTGTTATTGATATACCCGATTACATTATGGCCATATCTTTTTTTGTCGGCGATCGCTATTTTTAGTTGTATATCCAGTGTAGCGGTTTCATCTTTCAGGTATTTTTCTTTAGCTGATCTGGAAATATATATAATAGGGATAGGCAGGGGTTCCGATTTTGCTTTTGGCTCAAACTTCAGCTCATCATTTACAGCAGATGTGTTAAAAATGAAAAAAGCATTAGCCCCTTTTTTCGCCGCATTAGCCGCTTTGGTTTTAATACCCTCCGTTAAATCAAAATGCGGATTATTTTTATTAGCTTCTAATAATTCTTTTAAATCGTAAAACCATGGATTTGCATTTTCCTGTAATGCGATAGAAGCGTTTGCCTGCAATGATGCGTTGGGGCTAAATGACAAAGGAAAATAGTCCAGGTTTGCTTTTAAATCGTTGTCATTAATAATTAAATGAGATACAGGATCTACTTCTTTTCCATCATTTATTTCAAATTGCTGCAGGTAGGTTTCTTTTTCGCCTTTCGCCACCAGGCCGGCTTTTTTAAATTCACTGCTGATGTATTCATAGGCTAGCCTTTCGCCATTGGTACCGGTTCTTCTACCTTCTAATTTATCATCGGACAAATAGTTAATATGCATCTCCAGGTTAGATAATATTACTTTATCCGCTTTTTTTAACTTTTGAGCATCTGCAAGTTGAAAGGGAAATAACAATAAGTAAAAAATATATTTCATAAAGTTTATTGATTGAAGGTGCAAAGGTAATCCAGGTAAATCCTACTATTGTAAACTAAATGTAAAATTTATTACTTTACTCCATGCAGGATAAAAAGGGTGCATCCCAAATTGTCGTTGTGGTCGGTGTCCCACCGACCACGTTCCTGATAACAGTAGCGACAATTTGGGAGGGTGCAATTCAAATTTTCGCTGGCCGGTGGGACACCAGCCAGGGGGCAACCAGCCGTGGTCAGTGTCCCACCGACCACGGTCTTGGCGGTTGTAGCACTGTGTTGTAAATATTCTTTCGATAAGGGCCTGGAAGGAGAAATATATTTTGATGCCAAAAACCGGCTATTTCCGTATTATGCAAGGATAGGGGCAAGCCGGGTTGCCGGGTTACGTATGATAATAGAGAATCCGGCGGCGATAAAATTGATAAACATATACTTTTAATCCCACTAAAAATTTATAAATTTACATACATGAAAACAGCAACAAAAAGGGTTCCTTCGAAACGGCAAATAATAACAGAGGCAGACATAAAAGGCCCAATGATGGTATATAACGGCCCCCGTTCCAAAAAAGATATGGAAGAGATGTCTGCAATGGCGTTCGAACGCAAAGCAGCCAGGGAAGCCGCAGCCCAAAAAAAGCAATCCAAAACCAGCAACTCAAAAATGTTTTCCAAATCATGATTTCCCTTGTTTTTTAAAATCTCAAAGTAGATTATACAACCCCTAAGCCCGATATTTTCGGGCTTCTTTTTTTGAACAAGCCCCACCTGATTTCACTATATAGCTATCCACAGTTATTAATTAAATATTGGATTTTCTGTACAACAAGTTGAATGTGAATTCCGTGATCTAATTTAAAACACAATTAAAGTTCCCCATTGGTATGCGGTACTCCCGATTCAAGTGTAACATCGGGATGCCGAAAGTCGGCAAGTCCCGATATTCGGGATTAACATGACACAACGATGTTGAATCATGGCCTGTCGCCCGGACAGCAATTGTATTTATTGTTTATGCACCCATGATCAAAGACTTTAATGACATGCCATAAGTTTCCTTTGATAACCATTCACCATGTTTCCAATTTCGTAACTATAAACCATTGATAGGGGTTATTTTTGCAACCTGCTGCCGGATAGCATCCATATCCT
>JANOTW010000573.1:0-5628 GCA_031416575.1 Ferruginibacter sp. | reverse complement strand
TGGAAATCTTTGATTGCGTTTTAGATTGTTGCCAATTAAAATTAAATATGACATGAAGATATCGCAATCTATAATTTTAAAAAGGCCTTCTTAGAACCCCCCTTCGGGGGCAGGGGGGCTTCGCATACCATTGGAAATCTTTGATTGCGTTTTAGATTGTTGCCAATTAAAATTAAATATGACATGAAGATATCGCAATCTATAATTTTAAAAAGGCCTTCTTAGAACCCTCCTTCGGAGGGCAGGGAGGCATTTGATTTCTCTTTTTCAATAACCCAAAATTAAATATATGAAAAAAAATGAACGACTGCTTTTTTTGCAAAAACGAAGCATTTTTAAAATGTTGTTGCTTATGAAATTTACCATTGCTTTCATGCTTCTTGCAGGTTTGCAGTTATCCGCCCGAACAATTTTTTCCCAGGACAGGATAACGATCAAACTTCAATCCGCGGAATTAAAAACCGCGTTGAAACAAATTGAGAAAAAAAGCAACTTCCGCTTTTTGTACAACGATGAAGTTATTTCCTCCAACCAAAAAGTAAGTATCAATGTGGTAAACAGTTTGGTAACGGAAGTGCTGGACAATATTTTCAACTCCACTGCATTAACCTACCGCATACTGGAAAATAACCTGGTGGTGATTACTAAAAAGAATTTAGCGGCACTGGTGGTAAGCGTTAGTGGTAAGGTAACCAGCTCCGCAGGCGAACCATTGCCAGGGGTTTCCGTAAAAATAAAAGGTGCCGCAGCCGGTACTTCTACCAATGCGGAAGGAACCTATTCATTGTCGGTTCCGGATGGGGCTACACTCATATTTTCCTCTATTGGTTTTGAAACACAGGAAATAGCATTGAATGGGCGTACCGAAATAAATGTTGTTTTGTTAGCCTCCACTCAACAATTGGAGCAGGTAGTGGTGGTAGGTTATGGCACTGCACGGCGTAAAGACCTGACAGGCTCGGTAGCTTCCGTTACCGGCGCTGAATTGGCCAAACAACCCGTGCTTACTGCCACACAGGCCGTGCAGGGTAAAGTTGCCGGTGTGCAGGTTATAACCAGTGGCGACCCAAATGCGCTACCCATCATCCGCATAAGGGGTACAGGCACCATGCTTGGCGGCGCAAACCCATTATATGTAGTGGATGGTATTATCAATGATGATATACGCAATATCAATTCAGCGGATATAGTTAGCCTTGATATTTTAAAAGACGCCTCCGCTACCGCCATCTATGGCATGAGGGCTGCCAATGGTGTTGTACTTATCACCACCAAAAAAGGCAGGCCGGGTAAAATGATTATCAGTTACGATGCGGCTTTTGGTGTAAAAGAAGCCTCCAATTTGGTAAACATGGCGGGCGCCAAGCAATATGCCGGCTATGTAAACGAAGCCAGTATTTATTATGGCAGCGGGGATAGCCTGGTGAATCAGGCAAGGCTGCAAAATGGCGCCAATACCGATTGGTATGATGAGATATTAAAGAAAGGTTTTTTTCAAAACCACAACCTCTCTTTATCCGGCGGCAGTGATAAGATAAATTACTTTTTGAGCGCCGGTTATTTAACCGATGAAGGTATAATCAGGACCAATAAGTTTAACCGCTTTACCATCAGGAATAACAACGATTATAAAATCACCAATAAGTTCAAGGTTTCTACGTTGCTTTCTTACAGCCGTTCCGATGTAAGAAATATAGACCTGGGCGCTTTTAATGTGGCTTATCGTGCCGCGCCTTACGTACCCGCAAAGCAAGGCAACTTATACGGCAATACTTCATTGTCCAATAACGTGGGCAACCCGATATTAGACCAGGATAAAAACGATAACTCCGGCAAAGGGGACCGCTTTCAGGGAAATATCGTAGCTGAATTAAAGCCTGTTACCTGGCTTACTTTACGGTCAAGTTTTGGGGTTGATAAAAATAATTTCAGGAGTGTTAACTACGGATATAAATATGCCAACAGTGGCCCCGATAATGTGTTCCTCACTTCTGGTAGTAACCAGTTAAGAAATAACAGCAGCTTGAACATTGAAGAAAGCCAGGGCAACCGCTGGGTGTGGGACAATACCGCCACGATCATAAAAAAGTTTGGCGATCACGGTTTTAATTTACTGGTGGGTACTACCGCTGAAGAAATCAGGTTGAATACATTGGGTGGCAGGCGGCTTAATGTGCCCGAAGATAAAGACCAGTGGTATTTGGATGCAGGCTCTACTATCGGCGCTACCAATGTAAATGGTGGAGATAAGTCTTCCCGCAATTCTTACCTCGGAAGATTGAATTACAATTTTATGGATAAATATTTTTTAACAGCTACCGGCAGGTACGATGCTACTTCCCGTTTGCCTAAAGATAACCGCTGGGGTTTCTTCCCGTCAGTAGGTGCAGGATGGGTTATCAGCGGCGAGCAGTTCATGGACAACCAAAAAATATTCGGCAATCTTAAACTCAGGGCCAGCTATGGTAAAGTAGGTAATGATGGAATACCAAGCAATGCTTTTACTTCCCTTGCTACACCCAATCTCCCTTATTTCTTTAATGGTGCGGAAGTTTTGAATTTCAGGCTCGAACAATTATTCGATTCCCGGATCAGATGGGAGGTAACCACGGAAGTAAATTTCGGGCTTGATTTCAGTATGTTGAAAAACAGGTTATCAGGAACAGTGGACGTGTATGACAGGAAAACGGAAGATGCTTTGGTCCGTATTAAAACCCCCACTATTTTAGGTGATGATGAATATATAACCAATGCCGCTACATTTACTAATAAAGGAGTAGAGTTGAGCCTTGACTGGAAAGAAAACATTAACAGGGATTGGAAATACAATTTTGGTGGCAATATCGCTTTCAACAAAAACAGGATACAAAACTTGAATGGCGGCCAGGCAATACCTGATGGTGGTGTAGGTGGCCAGGGTACTACTACTTTATCGGATAATGGACAGCCGATTGGCAGCTTTTATCTTTGGGAAGTAGAAGGTATATTTCAAACGGCTGCTGAAATTGCGGGTTCAGCACAAACGGGCGCTAAACCGGGCGATCTGAAATACAGGGACGCCAATGGCGATAAAACAATCAATGCAATGGACAGGGTATTTCAAGGTTCATACCAACCCAAGGTTACTTATGGTATAAATGGCGGGCTAAGTTACAAAACAGTTGATCTTTCTGTAGGAGGCTATGGCACCGGCGGTGGTAAAATTTACAATGGTAAAAAAGCAGCCCGTGGCGATTTTAGGGACAATATTGAAACCTCAGTTGCCACCAACCGTTGGACGCCCAATAATACCAATACAAAAGTACCCAGGGCAAATCTGAATGAATTACCAGCCTCTACCTATTTTTTAGAGAACGGTGATTTTTTCCGCATCAATAACCTTACCCTTGGTTTTACATTGCCGGCAAATATATTGTCCTCATTAAAAATGCAAAGCCTGAGGGTTTATGCTACTGTTCAAAACCTGGCTACGTTTACTAATTATACCGGATTTACCCCTGAAATAAGTAGCGGTAACACCTTGGCTGGCGGTATTGAATCTTCCATTTACCCTACTACCCGAACGTTTGCTTTTGGTGTCAATGTCGGGTTTTAATTTATTAACCTTCAATGATTTAAAATGAAAAATAAACACATAATTATCGCTTCCACTCTTGCATCCGCATTTTTGCTTGGCGGTTGTTCAAAAAACTTTTTGGAAGTAGATCCCCAGGGCCAAACCACAGAATCTTTAGCCCTTACCGACCCGGAAGCCGCAACCAAACTGATTGGTGGCGTTTATAACACACTGTACCTGGGTGGGTTTGGTTCAACCACCGTTGGTTTTTTATGGGCGCTGTCCAACGATGTAGCCAGCGATGATGCAGACAAAGGAAGTACGCCAGGGGATTTTTCACCTTTAGGGGAAATTGACAATTTTACCCATACCCCAAACAATTTCATCTTCAATAATATCTGGAGTGGGCATTTTAGTGGCATTGTTGCCGCCAATAAAGCCATTGATATCCTGGGCAAAAGTACCATTGAGGCAAACGCCAAAAACAGGCTGATTGGTGAAGCAAGGCTTTTACGTGGATTATACTATTTTAATTTAGTGCGTTTTTTTGGAGGGGTACCCAAAATAATCAGTGTGCCATTGCCAAGCGAAGGAAACAGCGATCCATTGAACACCCGTGTAACCGCCGCCGAAATTTACAAGGTGGTTATAGACGATTTACAGTTCGCAGTGGACAACCTTCCATTAAAAGGCGATGCGGCTACCCAAATGGGCCGGGCAAACAAAGGGGCTGCACAAGCCTATCTTGCCAAGGCATACCTCTATCAAAAAAACTGGCAAAAAGTATTTGAGTTAACCAACTCAGTAATCACTTCCGGTAAATATGCTTTGGTAAATGATTATAATTTAATCTTCCGGGAAAAACCTGTTGGCGGGCAAGGGGGAACCAACAACAGCGAATCAATTTTTGAAGTGCAAACCGGCGTTAACGCTGGTGAAAATGCAGTTAGCCTTTTGTTCAGTAATGGCCAGGGTGCAAGGTCGCGTGGTGGCTGGAACGATCTGGGCTTTGGCTTTAATACGCCTACAGCCGATCTTACCGCTTTTTTTGAAGCAGGCGATACCAGGAAAAATGCTACCATTATTTTTATAAACCCTACTGTGGCAGGCAACAGTCCGGGTACTGTTTTATGGGATGGCTTCCGTATCCCTTCAAAAGATTCCGTTGAAAATGAGCGGTATAGTTACAAGGCGTACCATAGCGCCATTGCAGAGTCGCCACAGGTAAGCAATAATAAGGACAGCAAACCTAAAAACATTCGGTTGATGCGTTATTCCGAAGTGTTATTAATGTATGCCGAAGCAGCGGCCATGGTGGGCAATGCCGACGGTTTAATTAAATTGAACCAGGTAAGGAGCAGGGCCAACCTGCCCGCCACTACGCTATCGCAGGCCAGCGTGTGGAAAGAAAGAAGGACCGAACTGGCCATGGAGCAGGATAGGTTTTTAGACCTGGTACGGCAGGGAAGGGCAGGCGCTGTTTTAAGGGCGCATGGAAAATCCTTTGTTGATGGCAAGCATGAATTATTCCCCATACCGCAGGCACAGATAGATTTAAGCGGAAAACGATTGACACAAAACCCAAATTATTAAAACCAGTTTCTAACTGTTAAAATTATTTTATTATGAAACCGAATTTCAAAAATATTATCCCGGCAGCAATGCTTTTACTGGCAGCGGTTATGGCGGGCACAGGTTGTACAAAGGCGGATTATGGGGATGATTTTACAAAAGGGGATGCGCCGCCGGTGGCAGGGGGATTTACCAATTCATCGGAAGTAGCGCCTGCCAGCCTGGTTGCGCATTTTCCGTTTGATGGCAATTTCACCGATGTAAAAAATGGTGTTACGGGTGGTGTAGCCAGCGGGTCAACCAGTTTTGTTGCAGGTAGAAAGGGACAGGCGTACAAAGGGTCTTCAAATGCGTTTATCGTTTACTCTACCCCGGGCCCGGTTGCAACCCTTACAAGTTTTACCGTAAGTTTATGGGTCAACACAAGCCGCCATGATGGTGGTGCAATGGGCCTTTTTGCATTAGGCAAACAGGATGGTTCGTTTTGGGGTAATTTCTTC
>JANOTW010000572.1:0-3431 GCA_031416575.1 Ferruginibacter sp. | reverse complement strand
TATCTCTTCCGCATCATTATTAATAGGCAAATCAATTTTATATTTTCCCGCTTTTGTTCTTTTAGCAATTGCTTTTATTGCTTCCATAATTTATTGTTTTCACAAATTTACATTTTGTTTCTTACCAAAATCAAAACACATGACATGAATAGATTTAAAACAGGGATCCGAAACCTTCGCACATACCACGGAGTGCAGGCTTCAAATGGGCTATAAGGATAAGGCGGATGTGTGCATCCATACTTTAAAAAAGTGGGGCCATATAAGCAGGCTGATATTTCTTTACATATAACGTGAGAAAAGATCCACATAGTTATGCGGTAGAAGGGAGTCCCGGTGCAGCACACAAATGTAAACCGGGATTATGATGACACAACGATGATGACCAGGGCAGTATAGCTTGTGCAAAAACCTGAATTGCAAAATCCGGATAACATGAAATACAAATGCCTTTATTCTAAAAAAGAAGTTCTTAAAAGTATTTATTAACTGAATATAAAGCGTCCTATACTGCACAACGGGTAAATCAGTGAAATTACCCCCATCCCCTTCCCGAAAAATCGGGATGTTCCAAAAGGGGGTAAAAATTGTTAATTATAAAACGCAATTAAAGATCCCCAATGGTATTACGTACAAGAGGGCGATGCAACGGTGATGACCATTGCTTTTCTGTCTGGACAAAAAATCTTATTCACGATTTTATCCGTTGTGCATTATAATAAAAAATCGCTTATTGATGTAGAGTGATTACAAAAAATGAAGGTTGAAAATATTATTTTAGAAAAAGGGAAATAATGAAATAAATGATGCCTGCAAGCAATGCGCTTACCGGAATAGTAAATATCCATGCCCATAACAAACTGACCGTAACACCCCATCTTACCGCACTTAACCGTTTGAGGGCGCCTACGCCAATGATGGCGCCGGTAATAGTATGGGTGGTACTTACAGGAATACCCATTTGTTCCGTCATAAATAAAGTAAGCGCACCGGATGTTTCAGCAGCTACACCCTCTAAAGGAGTTACCTTGGTTATTTTAGTACCCATGGTTTTTACAATCTTCCATCCACCGCTCATTGTACCTAAACCGATGGCGGTATAACATGCCAGCGGTACCCAGGTAAGCTCTTTTAATGCAGCGCTTATATCAGGATATTTCGTACTGTTATATGCTACAAAAGCAGCGGCGATTATTCCCATCACTTTTTGGGCATCATTGCCGCCATGGCCAATACTGAAAGCCCCTGAAGAAAACAATTGCAGCTTTTTAAACATATTGGCAGTACGGTATGCAGTAGGCGATTTTATTTTTTCAGAATAAATGTATGCGCAAATAAAAATAAACATCAATGATAGTATGCCATAAATAATAATGGAATTATCCGCTTTGCCCAATGCTTTTGCCATTACCACCGTATCTACATTACTGTCTATTTCCGTTTTAATTTTTTCGGATAGTTTGGTTGCGCCTAAGGATTTGTAATCAGCCATCATGGGTTTTGCCGCTTCAACATTGGCAAGGGCGGCGGTATAAGATGCAGTATTTGAAGCATCTTTTGCCATCTCTTTTTTAAGAATGCCTATATTATAATATTTTGCAAGATTTTCTTCCAGTTTATCTTGTTCAAAATGGGCGAACAGGAACCAGGTACCAATTCCCGACAATATGATTAATCCCACTTTAGCCCATGTATTGCGCATGATGGTAATTACCGTAATGTAAATGGATATGACCATGCCAATAAGGGGAGCAAGAAATATGAATAGAATGATCTCGGTTATATATTTAACCTCTACAATATTACCGATATTGGTAAGCCCCCTGGTTAAAAAGGTATGAGAAATGGCCGCACCCGCAAAGCCTCCTATTAAAGTGTGTGATGAAGAAGATGGAATACCATACCACCACGTTAATAAGTTCCATAAGATGGCCGCTATTAAACCGGCCAATATCACAGGAAGCGTTATGAATTCCTGGTGAACCGACTTGCCAACGGTATTTGCAACCGCATGGTCTTTGAAAATGAAGTAGGCGACAAAATTGAAAAAGGCCGCCCAAACCACTGCCTGAAAGGGGGTTAATACTTTGGTGGAAACAATGGTGGCAATTGAATTTGCGGCATCATGAAAACCATTGATGTAATCGAATATTAAAGCTAATATAACTATAACTATAAGGAGGGTCATAAAATTATTTTGAAAATTAGCCAATGTGCCAATTAGCTAATGTGCCGGTGTTTTACTGCAATGGATTTGAAAATGTATTTTAATTAGCGCATTATTACATTAGCTAAGGGGGTTTAGGCGTACTTCACAATGATTGATTCTATAACATTGCCGGCGTCTTCACACTTATCAGTTACAATTTCCATTACCTGGTAGATCTCCCTCTTTTTAATCACTTCCTTGGCATCCGGCTCCGTAGCAAAAAGGCGCTCAATGCTCATATCGAATATATCATCAGCCTGGTTCTCAATGCTGTTGATAGCTACAAGTGCATCGGTGATCTGTCGCATGTTTTTCATATTGCGCAATTCAGTTACCGCTTTATGTACCTGTACACATCCCATGGCAATAAGATCCGCCATTTTCTTAATGCCGATATCATTGGGGTTAACCCTGTAAAAATTTATTTTTTTCGCCGAAGCATATATATAGTCGGCAATATCGTCTAATGCTGAAGCCAAATAATGAATGTCTTCCCGGTCGAATGGGGTGATAAAATTTTTGCCCAGTTCCGTAAAAATATTGTGGGTATAATCATCATTAACATGCTCCATATCCTCTATTTCCTTGATCAGTTGCCCCCGTTTATCAAAATCCGGCTCATTCACCACTTCCCTTAACTTCTCTCCCATTTTCACCAACTCCACAGCTACACTTTCAAATAGCTGAAAAAATACCCTGTCCTTGGGTAGAAATATTTTTAAAATCGAATTGAATCCCATGGTTAAAATTTCGTGCAAAATTAACCTTATAGATTTGTAAGATTCCTGCTTTGTAATTGTTAATGATAACTTAATATGGAAGTAACATAAATTCCTTATTATATTGCCTGGCGATTTCCTATATATACTGCACAACGGATAAAAACGTGAATAAGATTTTTTGTCCGGGCAGAGAAGCAATGGCCATCATTGTTGCATCGCCCTCTTGTACTTAATACCATTGAGGGTCTTTAATTGCGTTTTAAATTAACCATTTCTACCCCCTTTTGGAACATCCCGACCTGTGCCGACCTTTCGGCATTTTTCGGGAAAGCCTGTCCCGGTTCATCGGGAGGGATGGGGGTAACCTGTTTTATTTTTTTATTGACCAAAACAAAACTTCACTGATTTACACGATGTGCAGTATAAGTAAACGATTTATTTGGTGGGGATATTTGGCTGAAAGATAAAAAAAAGTTTTTTTCACCATCAAAAAATTGCAG
>JANOTW010000571.1:0-16259 GCA_031416575.1 Ferruginibacter sp. | reverse complement strand
CTTCTTAGCCCGGACAAAAAAAAACATGGTTGTATAAAATTGGGTTACGAAAAATGTGCGGTTCAGTTTATGAGAAGTAAGAAGTGGTGAATACAGAAATAATAACTTCAAATTTCGTTATTTCTTTTTCGGCATTGTTGTATTTTCTTCATCCTCATCATCAACAACCTTTACAAATGCGCTGCGCCGGGGTGCAGGCATTTTGGAACCTTCCCCTTTTACAGCCTTCCAGATCACTTCACTAAATAGCAAATCCGGTATCCGGTCTTCCTTTGAAAAATCGAATGTCGCACTTAATTTGGCGCTGGCAGTTGTTGATTTATTTATTTGGTTCAAATCAATATTGGCTGGTAAGGCATTAAAAACCTTTACATCGGGTATAGATGTAAATGAACGCCACATGGGTGTAGCCGCCGCATCATACTGGCTCATGGGCGGCAAGCCAAGGATTAACTCCATTGTACGAAGCATGGATGAGGTGGAATACATCGTATGGTCTGTAAAGCCCCTCTTTACAAAAGGGCCGGCTACATAAGCAGTGGTACGGTGGGCATCCACATGATCAGAACCGTTTTGCGCATCATCTTCTACAATAAACACGGCGCTTTCTTTCCAAACGGGGCTTTTAGAAAGATATTCCATAAACATCCCTACGGCCAGGTCATTATCCGCTACATGTGCAAATGGGGTTGGCCGCCCTAAGCGTGCCCCTTCTGTATGATCGTTACCAAAACGCAGCGAATTAAATTGTGGTAATGCATTTGCCGCAACCAGTGAGTCAAATTCCCGGCGCCATTGATTAAAGCGCACCGTATCTCTTACAGCCAGGTTATAATCGGAATAATACGGACAGAAATGACCTTCTAAAACCGGGATATTCGCTTTGCCATCATCCGCAAATTCGCCATAAGTGCGGTAAGTAACCCCTGCCCGTTGGCAATAATCCCAGATAAAGCCTTTTTTAGGATTTGCAATGTCCCGTTTTCCCTCTCCGGGATAATCACCGCCCCTGCCCCCATAGCTTGTTACCCAATTCTTTTCTAAATAATCGGTAGCGTTGGCAGAAGTACTCCAGTTGTGGCCGTCAGCGCTTACCTCGCCATCCGCATAAAAATTATCCAGCAATACAAATTCTTTTACCAGCTTATGTTGGTTAGGTGTAACGCTTTCTCCAAACAACACTAGGCTGCTATCCCCGTTACCTTCCTTGATATCCCCCAGCACCTGGTCGTAAGTGCGGTTTTCCTTGATAATATAGAATACATGTTTTATTGGTGACGCATCGCCTACTTTCATTGGAATGGGGTTTCCTTTTTCGCCCGCTGCGTTTAATTCTTTTTCTTTTGTGTAGGGTGTATTTTTATACACTGCTTTTGAATAAACAGCCAATGCTTCATCCGTTGGTTCATCAATCACAGACATGGTCCCCTTCATTAACCCTCCAATATATCCTGCCCTTACTTTAATGCTTGTATCACCAAAATGCCTTTCAACCGTTTGATCTGGTTTGCCGGGGTTAGGCCCGTTAGGATTGGCAAAAGACGAGAAGCCTTTTCCATTGGAAACAAATATTCTTTTGTCAATTACTTTTATGTTGGTTGGGTACCAGCCAACAGGAATAAATCCTTTTGACCGGCTTTTACCAGGCATGGAAACATCAAATACAGCCAGGCAATTGTTATCAGCGTTTGCCACATACAAACTTTTTTCATTGGCAGATAGGGCAAGCCCGTTTGAGGTGGAACCAGCCAGGGCATCTGCATAGAGGGCTGCATTTAATACCTCTAATACCTTCCGTTTTTTAATATCAATTACAGAAACACTATTATCATTTGCATTGGCCACGTATAAAACCGTACCTATTTTATTCAGCAACAATTCATTCGGATTATCCCCCACAACAACTTGTGCAACAACGCTTCTTTTCTTTGTATCAAACACCAATACTTTATCGCCACCCCAAATTGAAATGTATAATTCTTTTTTATCGGGCGATAATAAACAGGCGTAGGCTTCATTGCCCAATGGCAACTGGTGTATGATGTTTTTGGTTGCAAGGTCAATGACATACAGCGAATTGTCCTCCTTTGTTACTACGTATAAAAGCTTGGCCAGGTCATCAATTTCAATACCAGCCGGGGATATTTTTTCGGGCCATTTTTTACCTAATAGTATGCTATCAGTTAGTTTCAGTTTATTATTGATGATGGCATATTTCAATATCCAGTTGTCATTACCGCCGGAAGCATATAAAAACTTTTCGTCAGCGCTAAATTTTAAGCCATACCACGATTTTGGGATCATCGCATTGTCCAATACCTTTTCTGATCTTGTACCTATCAATTGAAGGCTTTGTACACTCTGCCCATTATTAGTAACAGCTATCCATTTTTTAGATGCCGAAACAGCCATATTAAGTGGCAGGTCACCAAGCGGTAAGGAACGGCCTGCCGGGGAAAGGTGCCATCCATTAGGAAGCCTGACCCTGTTCTTTGATAATTGATTTTCAAGCGGGTTATTTTTTTGAGCTGTCGCAACGATGGCGAAAAGAAGAAACGAAACAAAAAGTGAATTACATTTCATACAAATAATTATTAATTCTGTTGTTCAATTTAGTTACTGTAAATCTTTACTTTACTCCAAACCCTCTCCTGAAGGAAAGGGTCTGGAGTAAAGTAATCCAAGCTGTAAAGATTATTATTTTATGTTAGAACGCGTTTTTTTTATTTAAAAAGCATAACGTGCTCCGATCTGTACCTGGTAAGGTGTTCCATTAGCCTGTGTAACACCCACGTTTTCATTTACACGATAGGTGTATTCCTTAGTTACCTGGTTAAAACCTGTTACAAACAACAAGGTTTGCGTATTAAAGGTATTCAGGTTAAAGTTTCTGCCCCAGTCTTTCTTTAAAAGATTAGCAAAATTAAACACATCTACACTGATCGTAAACTTGTGGTTCTTCACTATTTTAAAATCTTTTGTAAGCCTTACATAAAAATTCCTGAAAATGGGTTCTCTCCACCATTACACCAATCTTTGATGGCTGGTCATTTGAATAAGTATATCCGCGGTTTCAATGGTAGCATCACTGCCCAAATCCGCCCATTGCAATACCTGCCTCTGCTAATGTCCTTACCCCCTACATCAATAATGCTAAGTTGGTCAGGTGATTGGTTCTGCAACTGTTGAACCCCTGCTATCGCAAAGCATGCCTGCATTTTCTGTTCTTGTATTTTGTTTGTGTTTATTATACTGCACAAGGGATAAAAACGTGAGGGGAAATTTTTGTCCAGGCAGTGAAGCTTTGTGGATCATCCTTGCATCGCCCTCTTGTACTTAATACCATTGGGCAACTTTAATTACGTTTTAAATTAATTCGGGAGCTTATTTTATTTGGTGATTGAGCAAAATAAATATCACTAATTTATCCCTTGCGCAGTATAATTATCCAATCCCATATTTTTACGGAATCACCTGCCCCGCACTTCATTCTGTAAAAAATAATGAAAGCAGATGCTAAAGTTAAAAGGCCAATAAAAAGAATTGAAGCATTGATGCTGATTAAATCCGCTATTACCCCGGTCAATATTGCACCGATTGCATATCCCAAATCCCGCCAAAGCCTGAAAATGCCAATACTTTTCGCCCTGTCTTGCGGATGTGTATTTTCCGCAACTGTTGCTAAGAACGTAGGATAAACCATTGCCGTGCCCCAACCCAACACGGAAGACAAAATCACGAAATGAAACATGGTATTAGCCCAAACCAATGCAATTAAAGCAATGGCCTGTAAAAACATTCCCAAGTAAAGCATATCTTTTTTGCAGAACTTATCAGCCATTTTACCTGTAAACAATTGACCAATGCCCCAAACGGCAGGATATACGGCAGTGATAATTCCAATTTGTGCGATAGTGAACCCTTTTGAGGCAAGCAGGATTGGAAAAATACCCCAGGCCATTCCATCATTCAGGTTGTTGATTAAACCAGCCTGTGTTACTGAACCCAGGTTTTTGTTTTTCCAGGTAGTGTCCCAAAATATATTCTTCAACCTCGGAATGGTATTGTTTATGGTTTCTTTTGCTACATGATGTTTGGTGTCTTTTATTAAAAATATACTTCCAGTTAATCCAAGAAAAACCAATCCAATGCCTATGTAGAATGGATAAGGCCTTATACCGTATTCACTTGCTATCCATCCGGTCAAAAATGCAACGATGGCAACAGCAATGTAACCTGCAAATTCATTTAAACCCATAGCAAACCCTCTTTGCTTTTCACCAACAAGGTCAATTTTCATTACTACTGTACTTGACCATGTTAACCCCTGATTGATTCCTAAAAGCACATTGGCTGCAATTATCCAGTTCCAGTTGGGGGCAAACATCAGCATAAATGGAATGGGGGCCCCAACTATCCAACCTGCCACTAAAAGGTTTTTCCGACCAAATTTATTGGCTAATGTACCTGTGTAGTAATTGGTGACCGCCTTCACGATCCCAAATACAATGATGAATGAAAGAATAGCTGTTTTAGCTGCAATGTGAAATTCAACTTCGGCTATGCGGGGTAAAATACTTCGTTCCAAACCAACCATACCACCTACAAAAGCATTGATTATGACAAGTAATGTAAACTGTTTCCAGTTCTCTTTTAATCCTAATCGTATTTCCATTTTTATACTATTCGTTTTAACAATAAGTTAATAGATGTAAGGTATCAATGCTTCCAAAATGTTCGCCTTTTTCAAAATCTCCTTCTGCCTGCGCCATTGTATTGGTGAGATGTAAGCCTTAACATGCGTTCAATGTTGTAATACCCGTTTGATGTCGTTTTATTGAAATGGCGTAGTTGGCGGTTTCAATTATTTAAAAATGCTGCCCTCTGTAACCGGGTGGCCTGTGCCCAATTGATTTGCGATGCGCAAAGCGTTATATGCTTTTTTCTGTTCCATAAGGCGGATCGTTAATAATAAGCGCCTTTATTTTTTAAAGTTTTTTAAATAATAATCCAAAGTGATAAGGTTTAAAATCAAAAGTTCCGGTTAATTCAAAACCGACTGATTGGCACCATTCAATAATACTTTCTTTTTTAGGCCTGATATCCAATGAGGGGCCAGGAGGTGTGTTTTCATAGTTCCAATGGATTATTCCTAATTTGCCATTTGAAGAAATTAGATCATGGACAACTTGTAATAAATTAATTGGATTTTCACAATGTAAAATATTGAATAACCCAACATAATCAATGGGATCAAATTTCTTTATCTTATTCAGTGTTTCAATTTCGGTAATATCACCTGAAATTAATTCAATGTTATTTTTTTGTTGTCGCGATATTTTAGTTTTACACACTTCAATGATATCATTGTCAATATCTATTCCGATAGCTTTATTACTAACCAAACCGGATGCAGGGAATAAAAATGTTCCATAACCGCAGCCAATTTCAATATAATTTTTGATAAATGAATTTACCTCTAATTGTATTAAAATTTCTTTTGGAGAAAAATAGGTTTCCCATGTCTCTTCTACCGGCATTCCAGATTGTCTATAGCGCATATTAATTTTTGATTGCTTTTATTACCACACTTTGTGTTCATTCTGAAATAATGCAGGATGTCAGTCAAACCGGTTATCGTAATCAGCAGCATTGGTGTTGAATACGGTTGGATTAGCCTGTTTCATATTTTCAGTTTTTAGTTATGAAATCGCACACCTGTTTGCACCTGCTTCCAAATCAACCGGGTTTATATCACTGAAATCGCCTTTGATATTTTTTTCTACAATAGACAAGTAGTTTGCTGGTGTAGGTGGAATACGCTGCAGAATGGTATTGATAAATTCTTCCTCACTTAATTGAAGTATAGCTACACTCTTTTTAATACCGCCTATTTTTGTTTGAATTGGTATATTGTCAAAATCTACCGGCTGACTTGTATGTGCCGGCAATACTATAATATTTTCATCCAATGCTAATAATTTCCGTAAAGACTGATAGAGCAATTTTGATTTTTGTACGGCTTCATCATTGCTTGCTTTCAAATCCGGTCTGCCAACTCCATTAATAAATAGGGTATCGCCTGTAAGTAATACTTTATCATCAATCAAGTAGCTTGTGCTTTCTAAAGTATGGCCGGGAGTTTGAATTGCTTTTATACTGATATTACCAATTTGAAAAATAGTTGTATTATCCACCGGCACAAAATCAAAATTTATTTTGTTGGGTACAGGAATATGTAAGGTTGCATTATTACTTTCCGCCAATTGTTTTGATCTTGAAAGATGGTCTGCATGAATATGGGTTTCTATCACATGCTTTAGTGTAAGGTTTTCTTTTTTTATTACTTCCAGGTAAACTTCTATTGGCAACGAAGCATCTACCACTATTGCTTCATTGTTTGATTCTACTATGTATGAAAGGCAACCTTTCCCTGTTCTTCTAAATTGGATTATTTCAAAGTTTGGAAAAGAAATTCCTGCAGTATTCCATGACAGGCCCCAACCATTCATGCCACCCTGTAGTGAGTAGGCTTCAAACCCTTGTTCCCGCAGCAGGTTTGCAGCAATTATACTGGTTTTGCCTCCTGCGCAAATGGTTACTACCGGAACTGTTTTATCAAGATGCAAGCCATGCAAAGCATCCCGGTTACCTGCTTTTAATTTGTCGTAGGCATTAAAGTAAATGCTGCCGGGGATGAACCATTCCGTTCTCTCCTGAATAGGTCTTATGTCAAGGATAGAAACTTCTTTGCCTGTTTCTAACCAACTTCTGAGAGTATTGGTATCTATTTGTTGTACGCTTTCCATGTTTTTAATTTTATTTCCAATAGTTTAAGGAAAATAATGGCAATCTTCCCTTAATAAATTTACAGGCCGAAATACAGAAGGTGCGGAATAATCTTTGTTTATACAGCGCAAGGGATAAATTAGTGATATTTATTTTTCTAAATCGTTCTTTGATATGGGTTCTCCATTTATTTTGCTAATTGCGCCATACTACTTTTCAATGTTACTTCACCGCATTTAAGAAATATCTTTTTTCATTTCTTCAAATTGTTCTTTGGTGATTTCTCCCTTAGCGTATCTTTTTTTTAAAATTTCCATTGGCGATTCAGCGCTTTCCCCGCTATTGGTTGGGAACCTATTTTTAACCAAAAAATAAATTACAAGTATGGCAAGAAGTGGAATGAACCACATTCCCCATCCCATTCCCCAACATGAATTGTTCATCATAAATTTTTGTTTTTAGATTTTAATTGATTTTATGACTACAAAACTTCCTTTGCCATAACCAGGTTGTGGTTGCTCAATGGCATTTTCACCCGTATTCAGCAGTGTTTGCCAGTAAGAGAAATTTTGAAAGCCTGCCTGTGATAAAAGTTTTGTTATTTCAGCAGTAGAATGAAAATGCGCATCCTTGTAAAACTTGTTTGTGTTTTTTTGCTGCTCGTATTTTTTCCCAAGTTCACTATTGCGGTCAATCAATCCTAAAATAAATTCTCCTTTGGTTTTTAAGATGCGATGCACTTCTGCAAATGCTTTGGGAATATCGTTGAGAAAGCAAACGGTTGTGACCATAGTTGCAAAGTCATACAATTGATTTTCTATTGGAAGATTTTCAGCAACCGCCCTGATGATTTTTATACCCCGTTGTTTTGCGATTTGTGCCATGCTATCCGATGGCTCTACTCCACATTTTATGTTAAGCGGTTCTGCAAATCGTCCTGTTCCAACACCAATTTCAATTCCGTTTTTGTTTTGCGGAACGGCTTGCTTCACTGCAAGCAACTCGGATTGGTAGAGATTGGAATGTTTGTCAAACCATTCATCATACTCTGATGCGAATTGATTGTAAACTTCAGAGGGGGAGATTGTTGTCATTTGACTTTCAGTATTACTTTTCTCTCAAAATAATTTCCAAGCATTCCTTCCTGTGCCTTGCCTTTAACACTCTCGCCTTTGGTTAGCATTACCTGCAATTGCATTTCAGCATTCTTTGCATTGCTCAATGGCTGAATGGTCATAGGCAAACTTGTGATATCAGCATTTTCATAACCCGGAAGTTTATCACCAACCAAACGGCATGACATCGGGAGATTTACATCCCAATCGGGTGCGAATTTTGAAAGTGAGTGTGTCCCAATAGTTGCCGGGTCAATATAAAGCCAGGCATTGCGATAAGATACAGCAACAGAGTTGTCTTTTTTTCGCCCAATTACTGTCAGCACAGTTTTTTGTTCCCACCTTTTTGTTTCAATCAGAAATGAACCGTCAGGTTGCTTCAATGATTTTTTTGTGTCCATATCCAGCACATCAATAATCAAATTATTGTCGTCTTTCCACGAGCCATTATTCGCATGGCAGCTCATACAGTTTTTTGAATTACTCAAAATTCCCACTGAAGGCGGATAGGCATTAGCTGCGTCTATTCCAAATGATGTATGAGGTTTGCTGAATTCCGGATGATAAAAACTTTCCTGGTTCGTTAATGTGCTGAAAACGGCTATACCCAAAGCGATGGCAAGCATAATGATAGTTTTTGCTTTCATATTTTTTAGCGTTTAATTGTTCTTAGGATAACCTTTGTATTCTTTCCCATTTACCTGTACTGATTTGTTTTCAGGATTAACCTTCCAGATGTTTCCTAAAACCAATTCAATCCCTTTTTTAGCAATTTTTTTTGTAGAACGGAACACATCTTTTGGTTTCCGCCGGCCAACCATGAGTTAATGCAGGGAAGGTGCAAAAACATTCTTCTCTTCTTTCCCGAAAACAATAATGCGGCAATTACTGCCCAATTTTTTACGAAGGGAATTAGCTGTCATTATATCGCCTGTACCTGCTCCCAGTATTAATATTACAGATTTCATCGTCTAATTTTTGTTATTTTCAAATTGTTTTAGTTTCCATTCTACATAGCCGTCTTCCATGCGAATGGCTTTAAATTTTTTTTCGTTGAGAATTTTTACTGCATCTGCCGACATAACACATAAAGGCCCCCGGCAGTAGGCGATAATGGTTTTGTTTTTGGGTAATTCATTCAGCCGTTTTTTCAGCTGCGCAAGAGGAATAGAAATTGCATTGGGTATATGGCCCGCATTGTACTCATCCTCCGGCCTCACATCAATCAGTATTATTTTTTCTTTCCGGGATCTTGCCAGTAAATCATCAAGTGTAATGGATTCCAGAATGCTTATACCGGCTTTAAAATCACTGATAAGCCGATCTATTTCGGCAATCTTGCGAAAACCCAGTTCTTTCACCGCTGAAACAAGCCGTAAGACACTATCATCAGTAATACTGTAAATGATAAAGTTGCCCTGGCGCTGTGTTTCCACCAGCTTTACCGATTTCAGCACCTGCAAATGCTGTGAGGTACTGGCAATAGACATTGCAATCTCTTTGGAAAGTTCTTCTACGGAATAACCCTTTTGGGAAAGAACATCAATCAGTTCCATCCGCTTGGGGTTGGAAATAGCATGTGTAACCCGTGATAGCTCCTGGTAAACCTGTTCTTTTATAGACGTAGCTGCCATGTTGAAATAGTTTCGAGGTACAAATGTAGTACCTTTTCAACTATTCAACAAATTAATTGAATAGATTTTAATCATCAAATGATTTTAATCAGGTTTAAAAGCCCAACCAAATTATAAAAAACAAAGATTCTCTTTTCCAAAATCCGGCAATTTGTATAGGGGTAGCAGGGGTAAACCCCGGCGGCCGTTGCGGGGTGATAGTTACATCAGTATCCGACTTTGTATCCTCACCGCATTTAATATTGCCAGCAATGCTACACCTACATCAGCAATAACAGCTTCCCATAAAGTAGCGATGCCACCTGCCCCAAGCATTAATACGATTATTTTTACTGTCATTGCCAAGGATATATTTTGCCAAACAATATGCCGGGTTATTTTTCCGATTTTAATAGCAGTAACAATTTTTGATGGCTGGTCATTCTGAATAACTATATCCGCGGTTTCAATGGTAGCGTCACTTCCTAACCCGCCCATTGCTATACCTGCCCCTGCTAATGTCCTGACCCCCTACATCAATAATGATAAGTTGGTCAGGTGAATGCTTCTGCAACTGTTGGGGCCCTGCTATCGCAACATCCGGCATTTTCTATTCTTGTATTTTGTTTATGCTTATTATACTGTACAAGGGATAAAAACGTGAGGGAAAATTTTTGTCCGGGCAGTGAAGCTTTGTGCATCATCCTTGCATCGCTTGCCGACTTTCGGCATCCCGATGTTACACTTGAATCGGAACTTGTACTTAATACCATTGGGCAACTTTAATTACATTTTAAATTAATTCGGGAGCTTATTTTATTTGGTGATTGAGCAAAATAAATATCACTAATTTATCCCTTGCGCAGCATAGCTTGTTTTTTCTGTCAAAACCTTCCGGCAAAATCACTTCATTATTTCCATTTTCCGAAACACCTTTAGTTAATTCGATTCTTTTAAAAGCAGAAATGAGTGTTACCAATCCGATAATAAAAAATCACTTGGGATGCACCCAATCACCTGATCTTTACCTTCAGCAATTTTATTGAATTAATAAAAACCAATGTGTCCGGGAGTAAGTGAATAGCTGCTGCCTGAACGGGTCCAATTACCCTTAACAGAACAAGTACAATTCCAATTACATGCACCACCCCTACACCTACAATAATATTCTCCTTAATAGTACGGAAAGCTCTTTTGCTGATTGCACGGGCCCGTGCAATTTTTTCCAGGTTATCCTGCATCAGCACAATATCCGCAGCTTCCATCGCAGCTTCGGTACCCATTGCGCCCATGGCAATACCAATGTTTGCCTGTACCAATGCAGGCGCATCATTTATGCCATCGCCCACCATCGCTACTTTTGCCCCGGCGCTTTGTAATTCCTTTACTATTTTAATTTTATCTTCCGGCAATAAGTTTGCCCGGAAGTCTGTAATGCCAACCTGATCGGAAACATGTTTCGCTGTTTCAGGATTATCCCCGGTAAGCATGACAATATTTTTAACCCCGCTTTTTCTGAGGCCTTCAATCATCTCTTTCGCTCCCGCACGTATGGCATCGGATATATAAAAAATGCCAGCCAATTTATTATCAACTGAAAGATAGATAGCGGTATCAGTCAGGTTTTCTGAAGTATGTGGCAATGGGACTTTACTTTCCTCCATGTAAGGTTTATTGCCGAATAGAACAGGCTTGCCTGCTACTGATGCTGAAACACCCCGGCCCTTTACTACTTTAAAATTATCCGGCTCTTCATAAATTAGTTTTAATTTATCAGCATAGCTTAAGATTGCCTTCGCTAAAGGATGGCTGGAACGCCTGTCCACCGCAGCAGCCAGTTGCACCAATTGCGCTTCATTAAAATTCGTACCGGTAATCTCAATTCTGTTTACAGTTGGGCTTCCCACCGTTAATGTTCCCGTTTTATCAAAAACAATAGTAGTTACTTTAGCAAGTTCTTCTAAAAATTTTCCACCTTTTACCAGGATACCTTCCCTTGCTGCACGGGCAATAGCGGCAATGGTTACAAGTGGTGTCGCCAATCCTAATTCTGCGGGAGAAGTAAAAATGAGCAAGGCAATTACAAGCCTTACATCACGGGTATAATAATAAACAGCACCAACAAAAATGAATACAACCGGAATTAGCCACGATGCAACTTTATCTGTCAACTTTTCAATAGGCGCCTGTTGGCTTTGGGCTTCTTCTACCAGGGAAATAATCCGTGAAAAAACAGTGTCCTTTCCGGCCTTTGTCATTTGAATATCAAGCGCCCCCAATTCTACAATCGTTCCGGCAAATGCATCACTGCCCACCACTTTTTCCTGGGGAACACTTTCTCCGGTAATGGGTGCCTGGTTCACAGATCCTGAACCTCCGGTTACTTTCCCGTCCACAGGAATTTTCTCCCCGGCTTTTACCAAAATAATATCGCCGATTTTTAAATCATCTATTTGCACGGTTACTTCTTTATCACCTCTTTTCGCAATAGCCGTTTTGGGTACGGACCCAATTAACTCTTTTATAGAAGCCCTTGCCCGTTCGCCGCTTGCACTGGCTATGTATTCAGCAATAAGAATAATCATTAGCACCACTGCTCCTGCAAGGTATTCCTTACCAAGCACGGAGATGATTACGGCTATAGTAATAAAAATCTCCGTGCCAGTTTTTCGTTCCTTTACCAGGTCTATCGCTGCTATTTTTACTAAGGAATAAAGACCAAAAGCCATTGCAACCAGCAAAACGGGTAAAGGAATAATATCTGAATAAAATAACAAGCTTGCTAATCCTACAGTTATAATCCGAACTATTTCCCAAAGAAACTGACGGGAAAAGAATGTTTGTGAAAAGTTCATGATGATTAAAATTAAAATGGTACACTAAGTTTATTACCTGTTGTTTCCTTTTGTTGCTCTTTTTATAAGCGCTTCCATTATTCATCATCGGTATTCTTCAATTTCATCAATAATGAATAGGCCCCTTTGGAAACAAAAATTTGATTCGCATTTTTATCATCAATGATTATTTCAGTAAACCCATTTTCCGAATTACCTGTCTTTATTTCCGTCATCTCATATTGCTGTTTGCCTTTTTCAATAAAAACGAATTGCTTGTTTTCATAAGTTACGATCGCATCGGATGGCAACACCAATGAATTATTGCTTTTTACTTCTATTTCCGCATTCATGTACATACCGGGAATAAGTGTTTTATCATATTTTTCAAAATGACAGTGCACTTCCACACTTCTGTCATTGGAAAAATCTTTTCCGATTAAAATAATTTCACAGGGATATTTTTTTTCCGGATTGCTGTTTGAGTATGCAATCAGTTTTTGCCCTATAAAAAGTTTATTGATATCTTTCTCAAATATCATTAACACTAAATGAATATCTGACGGATTTACAATTTCAAACAGCACATCGGCAGGGGTAACATATTTGCCAATATTTACATTCACTTTAGATACGAAGCCGTTTATAGGCGAAGGGATACTGATACTTTTTGAGATATTATTTACATTCCTGGTGGAGGGATTGAAGCCGATGAGTTTTAATTTTTCAGCAAACGATTTTACCAAAATCTCCAATGAAGTGTAATCGGCCAATGACTGCTGATATACTTTATCGCTGCTGGCTTTGCTTTGGTTCAGTTCTTTTTGCCTTTCATGCTCCTGCTTTGCAAAAACCAGTTTCGCTTTAGCGGTTAAATAATCCTGCTGCAACTGAATATATTGCTGGTCTTCAATGATGGCGATGCTTTCTCCTTTTCTTACATGCATCCCAGGCAACAGTTTAGTGGATTTTAAATACCCGCCTAGGGGTACGCTGATGGAAACCATGTTTTGTGGTGGTACATCTATCATTCCGCTTACCCTTAGTATGGATAAAATAGATTGTTCCGATAACTTTCCTGTTTGTACGCCTGCATTTTTTAATTGTGCATCAGTAAGCGCCACCACGTTTTCCGCTGTTTTAACTTCTGTTTCCTGTACTTCCGTTTTCTTTCCCCCACATGCAGTAAGCAATAATGCAGTAGTTATGAAAATGATTAATTGTTTCATTATTATAAAATTATTTAGTGATAAAAGAATTGATTTCTACAGCGCTTGCATTCCCGTTTTTTACAGCTTCAATATAATCACTCTCAATAGCAACAGCCTGATTAACCAGCATCACCCATTCCAGGTAATTAATATCGCCATTTACAAATTGCATGTTGGCTGTGGTGGTAATGATACCGGCATTTTTCAATGCGGTTGTTTCAAAATAACTTATCGCGGCTGTGTATTTTCGATATTGAACCAGGGCGGTTTTATAGGCAGCCTCAAAGCTTTTCAAATTCACTTCATACTCACTGGCTACAACTGTTTCATTGGTTTTTGCGGCATTGATCCTTGCTTTTAGCCCGCTGGTAAATATGGGAATGCCCAATCCTATTTGCACCGATTGAAACCGTGGTGTGCTGTTGTATAGTTTATTGTCGGCCCCTGTACCCCGTATTCCCATTATGTTGTAGCCAAGTGTCAGGCCGGGTAACAGTTTGGATCTTTCCACCTGTGTGGCCGCCGCAGCTATTTGTTGTTGCTGTTTTAAATATTGCATGGCAGGATGGGCCGGCAGCAAAGAAGTGTCGCCGCTTACAACTATATTCCTTTTTATTTCTTTTTCACCGGGAATGAAAACAGTGCTGCTGTTGAGCAATAATTGAAACTGTAATTGTAGTAATTCTAAATCCTGATGCAATTGGCCTAATTGCAAACCAATTTGCCCCCGCTGGTTTTCGGCAGTAGTTTTTTCTAAAATATTGCTTTCCCCTTTATTGAAACGGAGTGTGGCTTTGCTTAAAAATTCATAAAAAAGGGTATCTGCTTTTTGCAACAATTTTTTCTTTTCCTGCAAATACAAAAGGTTGTAATAAACCTGTGCCACTTGTTTTTTTAGTATAGCTTCATTTACATTAACATTCAGTACACTGCTTTTCCACTCTTCCGTTAGCAATGTTTTTTGATTGGCATACACTTTTGGGAAACCCATTGTTTGAGCTATGCCCAATCTGGTATCAATATAAAAACTATTTATTTGTCCAAAATCACCCGCCAAATTTGCGGGCGGAAGAATCTTTGCGGTTTTTATTAACTGCTGCTGATACGTTGCCCTTAGCTTATCATTTTTGAGGGATAAGTTATTTTTTAACGCGGTATCCAATGCACTTTGTAAAGTGATAGGCGTTTCCCGGTTTACAGGGGTAAGTTGCGCATTTGCATTTTGAAAAGAAAAGAGCATTAGAAATAAAATTACTGTTGTAGCAATGGGTGTTTTTCGTTTTAATGAAAACCCTTTCTCAAACATGATGTAGAGAATTGGCAGAACAAACAGGGTGAGAAATGTTGCAACCAGTAAGCCGCCAATTACAACGGTCGCCAGTGGCCTTTGCACTTCCGCACCTTCGCCTGTGCTTAACGCCATCGGTAAAAACCCAAGTGATGCCACAAAGGCTGTCATCAATACCGGGCGTAAACGGATTTTTGTTCCCTGGGTAACTATCCTTTTTAAATTGTCCATACCTTCATTTTTTAACCGGTTAAATTCCGCGACAAGTACAATTCCATTTAATACAGCTACGCCAAACAACGCTATGAAACCAACCCCCGCCGAAATGCTGAATGGCATGCCCCTTGCCGCCAGTGCGAAAATTCCGCCAATAGCTGAAAGTGGGATGGCGGAGTAAATAAGCAAGCCATGTTTTACGGATCGAAAAGCGAAATACAGCATCAGAAAAATCAACAACAGGGAAACCGGCACGGCGATACTTAATCTTTTTTTTGCCGCCTCCAGATTTTCAAACGCACCTCCGTAAGTAATGTGATATCCCGGCGGCAGTTTAATTTGCTTATCAACTTTTCCCTGCAATTCCTTCACCATGCTTTGCACATCCCTGCCACGCACATTGAACCCAACGATAATCCTGCGTTGTGCATCTTCCCGTTGAATTTGATTAGGGCCTTCCACCACTTCCACTTTTGCAACGCTGTTTAATGGAATTTGTATTCCCCCTGTAGCGGGGATTAAAAGGTTCTGCACATCCTGCAAATCTTTTCGCTGTTCACCGCTTAAACGCACCACTAAATCAAAACGTTTTTCACCTTCGTAAACTGTTCCGCTGCTTTGCCCCGCAAAAGCCGTATTCACTACTTTGTTGATATCGCTTACATTTAAACCATACTGTGCAATGGCGGCACGGTTATATTGAATTACAATTTGCGGCATACCGGTAACAGTTTCTACATACAAACCACTTGAACCTTCCACAGTATTTACAACGTTTCCGATCTTATTTGCATACCAGGCAAGCGAGTCTAAATTTTCACCAAAAATTTTGCAAACAACATCCTGCCTTGCACCAGACATCAATTCATTAAATCGCATCTGCACCGGATATTGAAAACCGAATGTTACGCCAGGTACGGCCTCCAGTTCCTTACTCATTTTTGCTTCCAGTTCAGGATATGTTTTTGCGGATACCCATTCACTTTTATCTTTCAAAATCACCATCATGTCGCTGGCATCAATCGGCATGGGGTCGGTAGGGATTTCGCTGCTTCCTGTTTTACCCACCACTTCTACCACTTCGGGGAATTTCTCCCTTAAAATCCTGGCACCTGTTGAAACGGCATTCATGGAGGTATTCAGGTTGCTGCCGGGCAATACCCTGGTTTCCACGGCAAAATCGCCTTCGGGCA
>JANOTW010000570.1:0-1522 GCA_031416575.1 Ferruginibacter sp. | reverse complement strand
CGACAAGCAAATGGAATACCTGGTCTAGTTTTGCAGCTTGAAGATATTTGTACGCAGGCATGTAAAGAATTAGAAGCAGAATTTAATTCGATTAAGAATGCTAATAAGTAAAAGCCATAATATATTGATATTGTGTTAATTGTGAATAAAAAAGGCCCCATTTTATAGGAGCTTTTTTAGTAGAAAGAACTTTCGATACTTCAAACCTAGCGGAAGATTTAGACTTGATTGAGATCTTTCAAAACTCTCATTAGTTTATATTTTAGATTTAAGTTCCGATATATCTCAGTGCAACAACATCCACAACTTTATGCAGAATAGGAACAACTACGCAAGTAATTGAAGTAGAAAGCACCATCGTGCGGTTACTACCAGAGGAACAGCCATCGGAATATTATACTGTGGAATAAATAAAAACTCTGCTAAAGTGCCTATTTATAGACTTTGTGTAAATATACACTATCTGATTAACCATCGGAATTTACTGTGATTATGTACAAATAATTTGTACCTTTGTGCTATGGCAAAAAAGCTCGACTTATATACTGACCCTGTTTCAATGGAACCTCTTTTCCCTGATGATCCTTCTGGTAAGCTAGAAGCACTTGCTATTAAACTAGTCGAAAAGGCTGCAAAATTATCTGGAACATTGAATCCGATCACCACAATTGCTATTGCCGACTTTTTAAGACCAATGAATAGTTATTATTCAAATTTGATTGAAGGGCACGATACACATCCTTTAGATATAGACAGAGCCTTGAAGAATGATTTTTCTAAAGACAAAGCAAAACGTGATCTGCAAAAAGAAGCACATGCCCATATTAATGTGCATAAAGCAATATCCGAAGAATTCAAAGAAGGAAAGACTTTTCCAATTCCATCGTCAGCAGACTATCTAAAAGAGATACATAAGAAATTTTATGATTTCTTGCCGAAGGATTTTAGATATGTAAAAACAAAAGAAGGCGCAATTAAAGAAGTAATCCCTGGTGAGTTTAGGGATATTGAAGTTGAAGTTGGTAAACACATTGCACCACATTGTAAAAAATTAAATGGATTTATCGAAAGATTTGAGGCTATTTATAATCCAACGAATGGAGATAATAAATCGAAAACAAAAAGAATAATCTCTATTGCTGCATCGCATCATCGCTTGGCTTGGATTCACCCTTTTTTAGATGGAAACGGAAGAGTTGTTCGACTATTCTCGGATGCAAGCTTTATGTATGAAAATGCTCACGCCTCTGGTTTGTGGTCAATATCTCGTGGCTTGGCAAGAACCAATAAAGAATACAAAGAACGATTGGCGAATGCGGACTCAGGAAGATATGGCGATAATGATGGGCGAGGAAATTTGTCAAACAAATTTTTAATAGAATTTTGTGAGTACTTTCTAAAAGTAGCAATTGATCAGATAGATTTCATGTTTAGTGTAATTGACTCAACTTACATGTTAAAACGTATTGAAGGGTTTGCGGACTTAATGGTATTGAGAGGAAAAATGAAGCCAGAAGCAAAA
>JANOTW010000569.1:0-5675 GCA_031416575.1 Ferruginibacter sp. | reverse complement strand
GGGAAATGAACGACAAAATCAGGCACAACCCCGAATGGGGTTGAATTTCCTGGTATATTAAAATTCAACCCCATTCGGGGTTGTGGTCATCACAATTTCAATTTACCATGGGTTTCACCCACGGCTATTCAAATTCAAGCCTTTCAGGCTTATGCCATGCAACTTTAATTACGTTATAATGAGTAATTCTTTAGGCTTAGTTAATGAACCGGCAGAAGACCTCCCCTTCAGGGGCCGGGGGCAAAACAGGGCCTTCAAATTATGCCTCCCTTTAGAAAACAGTTCGCCCTTTATAAATCTTTGACCTGTAAATTTTATACTCGTTGTAATGAGCGAAACATCATCCGCGGCTTATTTGGGTACTCTTATACAAACCATTCTTTTTTTATTGTCCGGGCAGTTGGATTTCATGGCATCATCGTTGTTTCATCCTAATCCCGGGTTAGGATTGTGTGCTGCACCTGGACTCTCGTGTACTGCATACCATCGTGGGTCTTTTTCTCCCGATGCACCGGGAGAATTAGCGAAACATCAGCCCCGGTTTAAATGGCTACTTTTATGAAATGCAACCTTCAATTTTGATGCTATTGGTTTACGCGTTATTTTTTTATACCGGCTCTTTTATTCATTTCATCCAATGGCATTGCAATCATTCTTCCAACAGCCTGATTTCCCCTGTAGGTAATTACTTTTAGCATTACGGCATCTTTTGGAGGCGAAAGCGCTGTTGTATATTTTGGATAAAACCTGTCGGGAAAAGAATTATCAAAACTATAATAAATATCAAGCCCATCTATCTCGGTAGCCATTTCAATGAGTAGCTGCCCATTATTTTTCTTTGCGGTAAAGATGGGTTCATACATACTCGGTGCATACTTTATTTCCCGGATGTCGTAACGTTTAAATTGTTGCTCCACTCTATATACAAAACTATTCCAGTTCTTTTTTTCTTTAGGCGACCATACGGACTCGGCAATGGCAAATGCCCTGGGCCAGGTCATGTATTGCAGGTGGCGAATATTGGGAATTTGTTCTGTCCAGATATTGGCCTGTCCGCCTTTTATATATTTTGCATCCACTCCGGGTGGTACCGGCTCAAATTGGTATGCTTTATTTAAGCGCAGCGTTGCATATACCTTTGGTTCTATAATTACATCACCCTGCATATAGTCCAGGTAAGCGAACGTAGTAGGGCTCATCACTACATCATGCTTTAATTTAGCCGCTTCTATTCCGCCTTTTTCTCCGCGCCAGCTCATTACCGCGGCATTTTCCGCAAGGCCACCTTCCAGTATTTCATCCCATCCAATCAGTTTTTTTCCCTTGGCGGTAATAATTTTCCCTACTCTTTTTGTAAAATAACTTTGTACATCATGCATTGTTTTTAAGCCTTCATTCTTCATCAACGCTTTTACGGCATCGCTTTTTTCCCAGAAATTCTTAGCGCATTCATCGCCACCTGCATGAATGTATTCAAATGGAAATAATGCCGCTACTTCCGTAAAAACCTTATCCAGAAAAGTATATACTTCTTCCTTTGCCGGACATAGGCTGTTATCTACCAAAGCGGTAAAAGTGCCATTACCATGCCAGTCCATTATTTTTTCACCTGAGCGTACCCGGTACTTTTCCGCTCCGGGTGTGCAGGCTAATTCCGGGTAGGCAACAATGGCTGCAAGGCTATGGCCCGGCACATCCACTTCGGGGAGAATATTTACAAAACGGTCCTTTGCGTATTGAATTACTTCCTTAATATCTTCCTGCGTATAAAATCCTCCGTAGTTAAGTGGTTCATTCGGAAGCGGTGCGGAAAAAGTTCCGAAGTAGCCGGTCTTCTCTGTCCGCATGGCCCCTTTTGTAGTAAGGTTAGGTAAACTTTTTATTTCTATCCTCCATCCTTCATCATCGGTTAAATGCCAATGAAACAAATTGAATTTATACCGGGCCATTTGATCAATGAAATCCTTCACTTCTTTTTTAGTAAAAAAATGACGGGATACATCAAACATGAGACCTCTCCATCCAAAACGGGGATAATCCGTTATGTCAACACAGGGCACCTGCCATTGGGTGTTGCGCAATGCAACATCGCCTTCTATTGCTGCAGGCAATAGCTGAAGCAGTGTTTGTACGCCATAAAACAAACCAGCGGGTTCATTAGCGCTGATGCTGATCATGGTGGTAGTTACACTTAACTGGTACCCTTCTTTCCCAATTAACTGGTTAACAGTTTTATTAAGGCTCAACCTGATATTGCTGGTTGGGGCCTGGCTGTTTATAAAAACATTATATCCTGTAGGAACGGTTAAACGTTGTTTCAGAAAATTGATAGTGGGTAATAATGCAGTCAGGGTGGGGGCTTCAATAGTAATATTTTTCGCAAGTTGGAAGAATCCCGCATTTTGAACCATTTGTACCGGCTCGGGAATAATGGCCACTCGGTTATCGGGGGTTTGTCCAATTGCGGTTATTGCTGTCAGGTAGCAGGATAATACCAGAATTAATTTTTTCATATAACAAATTGAATTTTATAATTTATGGAAATAAAAACTTGCGGGCAAATTTATGGATTAAAATGAAGAAACCCATGCTCTTAATTATGATGGGGGCATCCTAAATTGTTCCTGGCTAAAGGCGGCAACAGCCACCGCAGGCCGAAATGGCTGGTGCCTTACCCGGCCACTGATACAAGAGTACCCCCAAATAAACCGCGGCTGATGTTTCGCTAATTACAACGTGGGAAAAGATTACCAATGGTATTCAGTACACGAGGGCGTCCACGATACGCTGCGCTATCGGGATGTACCAATGCAAGGATGATCCCCATAGCTTCACAGCCCGGACAAAAAAAAGTATGGTTATTTAAAAGGGAAGCGACAATTTAATATGCACCCATCAGGATGTAAGCGTACCTCGAAGAAAGTATATTACTGTTAAATTACATTGCAGCTATTCGTGATTTGGCAATGGTAAAGGCCAATTGCGATAAGGCTTTATAAATGCCGGAAATTAAAGGGGGAAATAAATATAGGGCTTTGAACCTAATGCCGGTAAAGCAATGGAATATGTAATTAGTGGATTGATTACCAGACAAATATTGACAAAAACAGGTGAATTTGAAATGAGCGGGAAATTTCATTTAGCGGCCTGGGAATTTATACTGATTAGATTGGCAGGCGCATGGGGGGCATCAAAAAAATCTTTATCGCTAAGCAGAAAATTGGTGATTATCAGAATACTATTCATACATGCAAGCCTGAAAAAATCCCAGGTAAAAATGGAATGAATAAATTATAATTGCTTATTAGTGATTGGGAACTTCCAGGAAAGAAATTTATTTGGGGAAATGAGGCTTCTAATGCCGAATGTTAATTTCCAAATAGAACTACAAATCCATAGCAGCATTTTTCAAACAAGTATGCCTGAATGAAAATGCTGCTGTGAATTAAATTTTTATGGAGAATTTAAAATTAGATAACTAATACGCTGTTAATACCACCAAATTCATTTGATTGCTGGCTATCTGCTTCGGGTTCATTAGCCCATTCAGTAGCATTTACTTTATATTTAAACTCATGTTGAGAACCTTTTGGTAAAGAAACCTCGCAATTAAAACTGCCGTCTTTTTTCTTGCTCATTACTACTGAATTTTCCCAATCACTATTAAGTCCCAAAATTTCAATTGTTTCAGCGTTTTCAGCATTAATAGTGAATTTTACTTTACAAATGTCTTTTGTCTTAAGGTATGTTTTTTGTATCATGTGTTGTTTTTTTAAATTTTGTAATCTACACTGCTTAATACAAAGAGTTAATAAAGGTAACCCTTCTTTAAAAATTTTGTTATTCACATAAATATTAATATCAGTCATGGTGTTGGATATAAACCGGTCTTATTTTCAATATTGGCAGGTTACAAATTCTTTTTATCAATATGTATATTCATTTGATATAGTTCGCCATTGCCCATTATTAACCAGTTTTTTAATTGAGTTCAAAATTAATTAAACCAGCAAGTTTATTTATAAAAAGTGCCGGTTAAAAAATATATTTAAACATGCCGGTTGTTGAAAAAGTGCCCCGTAAATTATGAGCTTGCTTTCTATATTTTTTTTTCAAGCACTATAAATTGAAGCGGTTGTTTTGGTATGCCAAATTCCGGATCGGTAGGAAATGGTTTGGTTTCACCGGTACTTTGATAACCTTTTCGTTTATACCAGTCAATTAATTCATATCGCACATCAATCACGGTCATGATGATGGAAGAGCAATTAATTTCCCGGGCATATTTTTCGGCGGCAAGCAATAGTTGATTGCCGATGCCCTTTGCCTGTATTTCTGGCGCCACCGTTAGCATCCCGAGGTATAATTCTTTTATTTGTTGTTGCAGAAATACACAACCTGCCATGCAGTGGGTTTCATCCCTTGCTGTAAGAATAATTGCTCCCGGCTTTTGTATCAGCGTTTGAATAGCAATTTGATTGGTACGAAGCCCATCCAGCAAATCAGCTTCTGTTGTCCATCCTCTTTTAGAACTTTCCCCACGATAAGCGCTGTTTACTAAATTTACCAATTCTTCTATATCATCAGGAACAAGCTGCGATATGATTAATGTATTGATCATAAAACAAAGTTATTTGTAGGGTTGGTATCTTTATAAAAGATATAATCGCTAAGAAGCAAAAATTTACAAAACATTTCCCGGTGGTTTTATCGCAACCTTGAATATATGGCCGTATCCTTAAAAGTGCCGTCGAAAAAAAAATCTTCCTTGAAGTGGGCCTCCTTTATAAAGCCGGTACTGGTTAATATACCGGCGGATGCACCGTTTTCGGGGTTAATGTGCGCCTCAATACTATGTAGTTTCAATACATTAAATCCAATATCAATTACTTTCAGCAATGCTTCTTTCATAATCCCTTTTTTCCAATAGCCAGGGTTCAGCATATAACCTATTTCGGCACGGAAGTGTTCCTTTATCAGCCTCCAGTAACCAATAGTTCCAATCAAAATATGCGGGGCTTCATTCAAAGTAATTGCCCATGTGATGCCATCATTGTTATTCAATGACTGTATGATCCGGTTAATGAATGTTTCAGCATCCACAATGGTTGCGGCTCTTTCTTTATCAATGAACCGCATTACATTTTCATCACTGCGCAACTTGAAAATTTCAATAGCATCTTCATTGGTTAATTTGCGTAATAATAACCTTGCAGTTTTTATTTCCGGGAAAATGGAGAAATCAGGTTGTAACATTTGATAAGTTTGGAAGCGTAAAATAGGTGGTTTTTTTAAACGTTCATTGAAACCGGTTTGGTTTTAAAAAAAATCGCGGCTGAAGCAAAGGGAAAATTACAAATGGAAGCGATCTTGCTTGCACAAACATTTACGGGTCAGGCTGCATTTTCTGATGGCAACAGGTTTTACAGAGGCAGTTTTGGGGGTGGGGGAGCAAGTGGTGAATTTTAAAAAAGTCCTGGTGTTTGCAAATGTGATGATGGTTTTATTAAACCGAATGTGAAAATTCAAATGGTTTAAAAAGAAAAAGTCGCTAAAATGGTGATCCAATCCATTTTAACGACTCTCTTTAATTTAACACTGATAACCCTTATAATAAGTTGTATTGTTTGTTTTTAAAAGGAATGCTTTCTTATAAACCTCATTTAATTTCTTTA
>JANOTW010000568.1:0-4223 GCA_031416575.1 Ferruginibacter sp. | reverse complement strand
CAAATAATCGTGGGCCGCCGCTATTTCTGATACATGAAATGTTTTGCCGGGGGCTGGATTGAAAACGCCTTCATCCGTTAACTTCAACACCGCTTCAAGGCAGCGCTGCACCACTTGTGGATGGTCATCTGCCACCCGCAGCATATTGATACCAATCATTGATTTGGATGCCATCATAAACATAACAGGATGGTATATTCCAAAATCCCAAGCCGCTTTTAATTTACCCGGTATGTTTTTGTTGCTCATGTCAGCAGCGCCAAAACAAACTATCCTGCCGCCGGAAGCCAGCGAGCGAAATCCTTTTTTTACGGACTTTCCGCCAACGGCGTCAAAAATTACATCCACTCCCTTACCTTCCGTAATTTTTTTTACCTCCGTTTCAAAATCATGCGTAGCATAATTGATAGGGTGGTGTACACCCATTGCGATTAAATATCGCAGCTTTTCTTCGGTGCCGGCAGTGGAAAATATTTCGCATTGTTTATATTTCGCGAATTGGATCAGCGCTGTACCCACACCACCTGCCCCCGAATGAACCAATACTTTATCGCCGCGATGCAGGTTTACCATTTCAGCCGCGGCAAAATACGCCGTACAAAATTGGGTTGTAAGTGCGGTTGCTGTTGCTGCATCCAGGGTAGCAGGTATTATGGCAGTTACACGGGCATCCGTAATCGCATATTCCGCATAGCCGCCAAAACGGGTCATGGCCGTTACCCGGTCACCTGGTTTTACATTTGTAACATCTTTTCCAATTGTTTCCACTGTTCCGGCAACATCATAACCAAGTACACAAGGAAGTGGCGGCGCTTCCTTATACATTCCATTTCGTGCCATTACATCGGCAAAGTTTAATCCAAAGGCTTCCACTTTTACCAATACCTGGCCTGCCTTTGGACTGGGGGTAGGGATTTCACGTATTTGAAACGCTGAAAATGCCGGGCCTTTTTTAATTAAATAAACCGCTTTCATTATTTTTGAAAATTTTTTAAGTGTACAGGTAAGTGGGTGTTTCAAAATAAAGGCTCATTGATCATGAAATATGCTTTTACAATTTATAATTTAATTTATCAATGCAAATTTGTAGGAATGTTACTACAACAAATAAGGTTTTCCTGCTACAATCTAATTTTTATTTGTTTATAGATTTGTGATATAATTAAATCCGGCTTTTCAGCCATTTAACATGCTGAAATATAAAATTATTATTGAAAGAAGCTTAAAATGTTTGCTTACCCATGTTTCAGCCAGGTAAAGGAATAGTTTCCGGAAAATTGCATTCAAAATATTAACCGGGATTGGTATTCATAATTTTTACTTTTCGGTACAATAATAATTTTCACGAACCGTTTTACAATAATCGTTGTCCTCATTCAATATCTAACTATGTACCGATTCACCAAATTTCACTATCGGATTATTGCAATTTTCTCCCTTCTTTGTTTAATTCAGGTAAGAGCCTGGTTTACAGATGTTATTGATTCATTTAATGCGGATAGGAATACTTTCATTCTCAATGGTAATTATTTTGCTTTATTACCCAACCGGTCATTTATAATTGATGGTTCCCTTAAGGCGTATGGTTTGAATCTTAATTATAACCATAAGCTAAATTAAACGGATGCTTTGCTGTAATGAAGTAAGGCCATTTACTATAAAAGCCTAAAAAAGAAAAGTTGGACTGAATTTTGCTGTTAATTTGGATTGTTTGTGTGTATGCCAAAATTCTTCTTAAACATCAATAATAAACTACTTGATTATTGTAAAGCAGGCAAATCACTTGTATAGATTAGTTTTTTAGTTGTTCTATTTTAATATAATTGAAATTCATAAATTCCTATCAAAAACTTAAAATCCTAATATTCAATATTTTATGTATAAGCTTATTAAATCCCCCAATCCAATCCTAAAAATATTTACCAGTTTATGTTTGAGCCAGGTAAAGGAACAGCTTACGGAAAATTTAATTTATTTTGGTACAAATCCTTCAAGTTTTATCTGTGGCGGGCATCTCTATTCTTATATCCAAAACAGGTCAATAATACTGGATGAATCCCTTTCTGAATATGGCATTAATTTAAATTTCCGCGACAGGTTTAATTAGGAGTACAATTATCTTATAATCCATTTTTCTTTCTTTTGAGGAAGGATGGACGGGTTCGGTAGTTGGTTATTAATTGGCCCGATTGATTGGAATAACCCCAACGATAGCTAAATTTCAATACAAAGTAAAATAACAATGCCTGGCTGGAAAGCTCAAATAAAATGGTTTGATTCAAGTACGCATTCATTATTACGGTAAACATAAGTTTTTTTAAAAATCTTTAATTTAATTCTAAATGCTTATCCCAAAACATTAGTCTCCCCTTACCTGATTAACCAACTCATCTCCCATTATCACTCATCACTCATCACTCATCACTCATCCCATTTGTAAAAGAAAAACAAGGATACCTCCTGCAAATCCTACCAATGCCAGCCAACTGATCTTTTTTAAATACCAGATAAATTCAATCTTTTCAATACCCATTACTGCTACACCTGCTGCTGAGCCAATGATGATGGTGCTGCCACCGGTACCCGTTGTTAGTGAAAGAAACTCCCAAAAAGGATGGTCGGTGGGATAAGTGGATAAATCGTACATTCCCTGCGAAGCAGCAACTAACGGTACATTATCAACTACGGCGGAAAGCAATCCCAATGCAATCCCAATCAGGTAATCATTTTGCAATGTGTTACTGAGTGATGCCGCTATTACCTTCAATATACCAGATGATTGCAATGCGGAGACGGCTAATAAAATACCCAGGAAAAATAGTATGCTCGGTGTGTCAATTCTTTGTAATGCCTTCGCTACGGTAAATTTTTCCGCATATTCAGGCGACTTGTTTTTATGGATAATGGAATTGATGACCCACATTAAACCCAGCGCCAGTAACATTCCCATAAATGGTGGCAGGTGCGTAACTGTTTTAAATACGGGTACAAAAAGTAAAAACCCAATCCCCGAAAAAAGTACAATATTACTATCCCGGTTTTCTTTCAACGTACTTACCTGTAATGAGGGGGTGTTGAATTTTTTTCCTCTAAACCGCCACGACATTATTAATGCCGGCAGGATGCATACCACCAAACTTGGCAGTATGAGTTGTTTCATGATATTCAATGCCGTTATTTGTCCCCCGATCCAAAGCATTGTGGTAGTTACATCACCCAGTGGCGACCAGGCCCCTCCGGCATTGGCGGCAATCACTATCATTCCGGCAAACCAAAGCCTGTCTTCCTTATCGGTTAATATTTTTGCACACAAGGAAGTCATTACAATCGCCGTAGTTAAATTGTCCAGCAATGCCGACAGAAAAAATGTGACCGCGGTTACGATAAACAGGAGCTTTTGTTTACTGCTGGTACTTATTTTTTGGGTGATGATATCAAAACCATTGTGAGAATCTATCAGCTCTACGATTGTCATGGCGCCTAATAAAAAAAATAAAATGGAGGCTATCTCACCCAGGTGCTCAAGCAATTCTTCACTTACTGTATGCGGAGTTGCACTTTGCAGGATGTAAACCGTCCAGCATAAGACACCTGTAATTAAAGCGGCTGCGGCTTTATTCAATTTTAGCGAATGCTCAAATGCAATGGTTATATATCCCAAAACAAAAACTGCGGATATAATAAATGTGATCATGGTTAAAGTGAAAAATTTGGCCAAAGGTAAGGCAATAGACAAATGGGGTTGAATAGCATCAGGTTCGGGTGCTGTTGAGTGCATCCCAAATTGTCGCTACAATTATCAGGTACGTGGTCGGTGGGACACCGGCCACGGCGGCTTCCCTTGGCTGGAGGGACACCAGCCAGCGACAATTATATATACACAATTGTTAACTCACTGACAGCCAATATAAAAGGGCTGCGAATTTTTAGGGTCAAGCTCCCCTCTCCTTCGGAGAGGGGCTGGGGGTGAGGTCAAACGCAGGGTTAAATGCCCGGATTAAAAACTGCCACCCTGCCAAGTTAAAAGGTGTATGCTGCGTTTGTTGCGCTTTAGAGCAGGATGAATTTGGGATGCACCCATCTGGAAATAATTTAAAACGCAATTAAAGTTGCCCATTGGTATTAAGTACAAGAGGGCGATGCAACGATGATGCTCATTGCTTCTCTGCCTGGACAAAAAATTTTCCTCACGTTTTTATCACTTGTGCAGTTTTTCAATGATC
>JANOTW010000567.1:0-8087 GCA_031416575.1 Ferruginibacter sp. | reverse complement strand
TCTCAGTGAACGCCACAATTTTTTGTTGCACGAACTGAGGTATTTCATGGCAGCATCGTTGTGTCATCCTTATCCCGAGTAAGGTTTGTGTGCTGCATCGGGACTCACTTGTACCGCATACCATTGAGGACCTTTTCCCACGTTGTATGAAGAGGAACCTGCCGAAGAAATATGATTATCCTGAAACTATATTAAGCAATATTAATTTCGGCATCACACAGAATTACGGAGTTCGCTTGAATAAATGGCAGATCTTCCAACATGCAAAAAAAATCATTTATGGTGTAGGCTAAAAGGTCCTGTATTTTAATACGGCCTAAATAAATGAAGTAATATCTTATAACACCTTTTCAAAATAAATAGCTGTTGTAATAGGATTATGATAATAGGGGGGCGTTTCAGAAAACCCTGCTTGTTTATATAGATGGATGGCCGGGAGCATATAATTTAAAGTGTCTAATTTAACCACGGCATAGTTACATTCCTTCGCTAATTGTAAAGCCTTATCCAGCAAAATTTTGCCAATACCCTTATTTTGATGCCCCGTTTTAATATACATTCTTTTTAGTTCGCCTGCATAATCGCTGATCTTTCTTATAGCTACACAGCCAATTATTTCTTCCTCCTCCTTTGCAAGAATAATACCACCGTAAGGTTCGGCATACATCTTTTTCAATCCTTCTAATTCATCGTCAAAATGCTGGAAATCCAGGCTGATCTTAATGGAAGCCGCATACTCTTTAAACAACAATCCTGCAGCGGCATAATCATGATCGGTTACCGCTATATAAAAGCTAATCATTTTTTACTTTTTTGTTACACAGGTTTACTCCTGTAAAAATTAAACACTACCGGCAATGTACAAAACCCCGATATTCTACTTTACACTTTCATACTTTATTTTACACACGCTGCCTTAAACCTTAAACCATAAACCTTATACCTTAAACCCTAATCAGGCTTTACAGCGATTGAACAAATTGAAATACCGCTTTTTTATATTGATCCATATCAAAAGAAGGAATTGCAAAAGGAAAATCGTTTGCCTGTTTCAATGCCTGCGGTAATACAAATCCTTCCTGGCTGGTTGTGTAAAAAAAACGCTGTTTCATTAAATGACTGGCTAAGTATTCCTGTTCTGTTTGACCCGGAGTTGGTACCAGTATAGCTTTTTGCTTAAGTTTAATCAAATCCATTATTGTTGTATATCCACTTCTGCTTATTACTACTTTAGATTGTAGGATCGCCTCATTTAATTCCCCGGCGGAAAGATGATTTTTAATAATGAGATGAGAAACCTGGGCAATTGCATGAAATACCTGTTCTTCGTTTTCTTCAATACCTGGTAACCCTCTTACCAATAATGATTTGCCGTTGTAATTTTGGAGTTGCATTAATAACATTTCTTCAAAAATTGTCCGCTGGGGTTCCGGGCCTGAAAGGATAATTAGCAGGTCATACTTTTTTTCAAAACCGTCTTTTTTTTCAAACCTTGATAAACATCCTATATAGTTAATATTTGAAGGGAGTTTTGAAGTGTGCATCCCAAATTGTCGCTCCCCTTTCGTAGGTGTGGCCGGTGTGGACAACGGCCACGGCGGTGTACCCTGGCTGGTGCCTCCACCAGCCAGCGACAATTTGAGATGCACCCGTTTTGAAGGATGAGATAATTCTCCTGAGATATTTTCCATTCCTTCAAAATCGGGAACCCAGCAGGAAGTATATTTTTTTATAAACCAAAAATGTATTTTTTGGGCGATTCTTTCAGAAAAATAGCTGCCTGTTTTTATCAATAACTGGTGGGTAATATAAATAGATGGAATGCCGGAATGATACAATCCAAAGCGATTATCCGCAATAACCGCATTAATTGAATATTTTTTTAAAACTTTTTTTAACCATTTGTGCTCTTTATAAATACCGAGCAATATCCGGGGTATTTGTGATATTATTTTCAAGGGCAACCAATACCTTTTTCTACTATAACTGATACGGTACCCTTTCAGGGCAATAAATGTAAGATGTTGAAATTCATGTTTCAACAATGATTCAGTAGCTTTTTCCGCGGCAATTATCACCCCGCAACCATTCGCCTCAAATTCCTTTATAAGCGGAATACAACGGGTAGCATGCCCAAGCCCCCAATCGAGCGGAACTACCAAAATGTTTTTTTTTTTAGAAATTTTGTTAACTTTTTTGGGAATCATTATAAGAATACAATAAATATTTGTGAAAATAGTTTAATTTAGTAAACTTATATTATGCAACGCTATTTTAAAATCGCTTTATCGTTCATGTTAATTGTTTCCATTATTTTAACCGGATGCACTTCTTCAAAAAAGAACCAGTGTGGCTGCCCCAATAAAAAAGGAATGGTGGGATATTAATTATCGGTGACAGGTAAGAAAACCTTGCTTCAATGAATAAAATGAACCGTGATTTGCTTGTATTGTTCAATCAGGAACTTTTAAGCCCTCAGGCCATAGAGCATGAGGTTGAATTGTTACATGAATTACTCCAAACTGTGGAACGCCTGGATAATTTAGTTACTGCCCACGAAATACTTGATCTCAATAAATATAAGGTCATTAATAAAACACTGGTACTCCGTAATACGATACGCAAGCAGGAATTAAAGCCATTTGTTTTTTTGAATTGTAAGAACTAACGTGTCATTCTACACAATAATTTTATTTAAGTAATCCCCTCCTGAAATAAGCTACTCTTTTTCAAATTTATTTTATCAGGCGCTTAGTTTTTCTAATGCCGCTTTTAATTTTGTCAGCATTTCATTGATCTCTTCTTTTTTACAGGTACCTACACTTAACCGGTACCAACTACTATTTGCCGATGCGCCAAATGCGGTAAAGGGAACAATGGCCAGGCCAGCTTCATTTAATAAATATGCTGTTACATCTGTTTGGTTGGCCAAATTCTTTCCTTCAATTGTAGTTTTTCCAACCAGGCCTATTTGTATGGTTAAGTAAATAGCGGCCTGTGGAGAAACAGCATCCACCGAAAAGCCTGCCTTTTTAAGTTGCTGAATGCCCTCATAAATGCTATTCAGCCTTTCTTCCAGTTCTGCTTTAAAATGTGTAAAGTAAGTATCAATAGCTTTAGCCTGTCCTAAATATTTTGCCACTGCATTTTGCTCCGCCATTGGCGCCCATGCACCCAGGTGGCTGTTAATAGCTTTCATTTTATTTATCAAATAAGATGGGCCCATGGCCCAGCCAACCCTTACCCCTGTGGAAGCAAACGCCTTGCTGATACCATCTATAAAAATGGTATATTCCTTCATGGCCGGCCTTAGTGAAACGGGATTGTAATGATGAACCTTGCCGTAGGTAAGTGTCCAGTAAATTTGATCGTACAACAAATAGAGCTTTTTTTCAGCTTCACCCCGCTGCTCATTTTCGGCTATCACCAAATCGCAGATGGCTTCTAATGCCGCCTTTGTAAATGTGGTGCCGGTTGGATTTAGCGGAGAGCACAACGCAAGTAAGGAAGCGCCTTTCAAATGAGGTTTAATTTCATCGGCCGTTGGCATAAAATTATTCTCCAGCTTGGTTTCTATTACCACATGACCGCCTTCCGTAAAATGCACGTAGTGATTATTGTTCCAACTGGGTACCGGATAAATTACTTTATCACCTTTATCAACGATTGCCCTATATGCCGCGTATAACAGCGGCCTTCCACCTGCGGCAATTATAATTTCATCCGCATTAAATGCAATGCCTTCCCTTGTTTGTATAAAATTGGCTACCGCGTCCCTTAATTCCGCAATGCCTTCAGCGGGTGGATAGGTGGTATGGTGATTTTTGTAGGATGCAATAATTTCATTTTCCAATTCGGGTGGAATTGGAAAAATTGCGCTATCGAAATCCCCAATAGTGTAATTATAAATTTTATCGCCCTGTTTTATTTTTTCTTTTATATCCGCTCCTAATTTTACTATTTCAGAACCGATCAGGGTTTCAGCAAGATTACTCAGCTTTGTGGAAGGCATGGCGTTTTAATATTAAAATGCGGAAATGTGTAATTGGCAAAAGTAATTTTTAAAGAGGGCAATACAAAAAACGGGTTGAATATAAATACTTATTCTTCTCAGGGAATAAATTAGTGACTTTGTTTTTTGTTTAGGCCATCTCTAAAAACCTGTGTTTTTGTTTTAACCTCACCTTTAATTCCTCTGCAAAGGAGAGGATAAGGAAGGTTTTTAGAGATGCCCTTTAGTAGCGCAAAATATACAAGGTCCCAAATGTAATGTTGTGTTGTCAGGCTAAATAAAACGTGGGAAAAGTTCCGCAATGATATGCGGTACAAGAGGATGAAAAGGTATTAAGTATTTAGTATAAAGTATAAAGAGAAACTGGCAGTGGTTATTAGATATGGTGAAAAAATTGATGGGATTTAATTTTAGAATTGATTCATAAAACACAATTAAAGTTCCACAATGGTATGCGGTACACGAGTGCGACGCAACGATGAAGCCATGAAATACTTCTGCCCGGACAACAAAAAAAAATATGGTTGTATAGAAGGGCGATCCTGACTGGGGCGGGACTACATAGCTTGTTACCCCGGACAAAAAAGATAAAAAACAGATGCTTTAAACTTCGAAAGGCCAGGGATTTTTAAATAAGGAGAGGATGGCCCTAAGACATATACAACCTCGAATACAACTGCTCATGCTGCATACACCTGATATCAAAACCTGTACAACATAATCCAACCAGGCCTTTATCAGGCTTTAAACTTTTTTCTGCCAATTGTTTTATTAAAGGCTGTAATGCAAACAATATCTCCTGCCCATCCTGCTGGCCAAGGGGAATGAGCTTTACACTATTGGTGACCATGCCTGCCGACGCATTGTAATAAAAGCCGGTCAACGCATCCTCTTTATCAATACTCAACGCATGTGCATACAAACCAAAAACAATACAATAATGCCCGGTAGCTTCTTTCATTTCAATAGCCGCCCTGTATTTATCAGCCAAATCACTTTTACTGAGGGATTGAAATATTTTCATCAGCCGCATACCTAATTTCCGGCTGCCCTGCCTGATCTCCTTTGGCAACTTTACCGCGGAGCATTCAATATCCAAAAGTAAAATTGTTTTAAAATCCCCATCTGCCGCGGCATCAAATGCCAATGAAACAAAAGCCGCATCGGTATATCGCAAATTGCGGCTAAGCATCCCTGTTACAAACTGGCTGGCGGTAGCTTTATCGTGAACGATGCCTTGCTGTACATATGTTTCCAAACCGGCGGAATGGGCATACCCGCCAACAGGTAATGTGGGATCTGATAATTGTAATAAACTCAACAAAGCGCTGCTCATTGAGGAGGGGTTGTTAGTTTCATGACCTTTGAAAACAAGCTGCCCCGGCTATTGCGCCCATGTGGTGAAACAGAAGTTTTCAACTGATTAATCAGCTTTCTTTTTCCCTGGCTTACATCGTATCCCGATGAGGTTAACAGGCGAAACAGCGGTGCGTCAAATGCCACCAGTATTTCATCCTCCTGATAAAATGCAGGTAAATGTTTATTGCCTGTCTCATAACAAACGGAAGCCATTTCATGCATCGTTTTTGGCCGGATGATGATTGCATCACATTCTTTAATTTCTATCATGATGATATTGAAATCATCCTCATAGATAATATCGCCTTCGGTGAGTTGTTGATTTTCGTTTAAAAATTTCATCGCCACGCCTATACCCGATGTGGTTTTTTTATGCAGGATACGTTTATTGGTTTCATGCCATTCCAGCAACAGGGAATCAATCTTCCGGTTATTGATCGAAAAAAAATTAATGTTTCCTATTTTCTCTTTTATCAACATATTTTTATTCCTGCTTTCATTCGTGCAAATTCGGGCATTCGTGCCTTTCCTCCACTTTGCGGTTGGCAGAGGGCACCAACCGCGGCAGTCCGCCGGGGCGGTTGTTCCGCCGGCCACTATGGGTTCCTTAGTGCAAATTCGTTCATTCGCGGCTATTATTAAAACAAAAAGTATCGCTGCGCAAGCGGCAACTCCGCCAAAGGTTCGCAGGTTATATGTACACCATCCACTTTTACTTCATAATTTTCCGGGTTTACATCTATTTGCGGCGTGGCATCATTGTGTATCAAATCCTTTTTCGAAATAGTACGGCAATCTTTCACCGGCAGTATCATTTTTTGAAGCCCATATTGTTGAACTACATTTTTTTCCAATGACAGTTTGGAAACAAATGTAGCACAGGTTGTAAATAAGGCTTTTCCATAAGCGCCAAACATGTGGCGGTAAACCACCGGCTGAGGCGTAGGTATGGAAGCATTGGGGTCACCCATCCTGGCGGCGATGATCATTCCACCTTTGATGATCATTTCGGGCTTGGCGCCAAATAAGGCTGGTTTCCACAATACAATATCGGCCAGTTTACCATTGGCCAATGAACCTACATAAGCGGATATGCCATGCGTAATGGCCGGGTTGATGGTATATTTTGAAACATATCGTTTAACCCGGAAATTATCATTGCCTTTTGCTTCATCTTCGGGTAGCGCCCCACGTTGTACTTTCATTTTGTGCGCCGTTTGCCAGGTACGGGTAATTACTTCCGCAACCCTGCCCATTGCCTGGCTATCGCTGCTCATCATGCTAAACACACCCATGTCCTGCAAAATATCTTCCGCTGCAATCGTTTCCGGACGGATACGGCTATCTGCGAAAGCCACATCTTCGGGAACCGATTTATCAAGGTGGTGACAAACCATCAGCATATCCAAATGCTCATCTATGGTGTTAACGGTGTAGGGCCTGGTAGGATTAGTAGAAGATGGCAAAATATTCGGGTACATGGCTGCTTTAATAATATCAGGGGCATGTCCGCCACCGGCCCCTTCCGTATGAAAAGTATGAATAACCCTTCCATTGATGGCAGCGATGGTATCTTCTAAAAACCCGGCTTCATTTAATGTGTCGGTATGTATGGCTACCTGTATATCATATTTATCCGCCACCTGTAGTGCGGCATCAATTACAGCAGGGGTAGATCCCCAGTCTTCATGAATTTTGAGGCCCAATGCGCCCGCTTCGATCTGTTCTTCCAAAGGGGCCATGGTTGCACAATTCCCTTTGCCAAAAAAACCCAGGTTCATCGGGAATGCATCGGCGGATTGAAGCATTTTTTGAATATTCCATGCTCCAGGAGTTACTGTGGTGGCATTGGTCCCGTCAGCGGGCCCCGTGCCCCCGCCAATCATGGTGGTGATGCCGCTGAATAAAGCATGATCTATTTGTTGCGGGCATATAAAATGAATATGTGTATCAATTCCGCCTGCTGTAGCTATTAAACCTGCACCGCCATGCACTTCCGTAGAAGCCCCGATTATCATATCGGGTGTAATGCCCTCCATCGTGTCGGGGTTGCCTGCTTTGCCTATACAAACAATTTTTCCGTCTTTAATGCCAATATCGGCTTTCACTATCCCCCAATGATCAAGGATAATTACATTGGTAATTACAAGATCCAATACACCTTCCTTTCGGGTAGCCGTAGCTGATTGCGCCATACCATCGCGGATGGTTTTACCGCCTCCAAATTTGGCTTCATCGCCGTAAACCGTAAAATCCTTTTCTATCTCAATAAATAATTCGGTATCGCCCAGGCGAATTTTGTCGCCTGTGGTCGGGCCATACATGCTGGCGTATTTTATTCTGTTGATATGTAAGCTCATGGTTGATGGTTGATGGTTGTTGGTTGATGGTTGTTGGTTGTTGGTTGTTGGTTGATGGTTGACCATTCTGCTTTGACAATTCACGTTATCCTAACAAGCTAATCGAAGCAGGATAGTTTTACTAAGCAAGGGATAAAAAACGCGAAAAAAAATTTTTGTCCAGGCAGTGAAGCAATGAGCATCATCGTTGCATCGCCCTCTTGTACTGAATACCATTGGGGAACTTTAATTGCGTTATAAATTAATTCCTGGCATTGATCTGTACCCGTTACCCGGCTTTATTTTTAAATTTAAGCTGACTGGCTTTTAGAAATGCCTTTTCTTTATTTTGTTCATTAATATCTCCATCCGTTAAA
>JANOTW010000566.1:0-2633 GCA_031416575.1 Ferruginibacter sp. | reverse complement strand
GCCAATCCGGGCCCACTACAGAAACTCCAGCACTTCCTTTTTTATGGCTGTATCACCATAAATTTTTCTGTGCCCAAGCCCCTTTGTGATAATAAAACGGATGTTTGGGAAATTTTCCCGTTTTACATTCAAGGCATCTTCTACCGGTGTAATGTCGTCATCTTCGTCGTGCAGCCAAAGTACATTGGCTTTGATATTTTGCATGGCCCTTTTTATTGAAAACCATTCCGTTCTTTGCCCGCTCTTTTCAAAAATGATATTATCAAATTCCCTCCTTACTTCGGCATCTTTTAATTGAAGCATTTTAAACGCCGCGTCAACAGCGGTACAAGTTTCCGTAGCAGGCGCAATCAATGCGATTCTCGTATCTTCCGTATGAATTGTTTTTTCAATTGCCAGGCTTAGGGCCATTCCACCAAAAGAGTGCGCCAGGAAACCTTTTACCGGGCCATAACGTTTTAATACTTCTTCTATCATCTGGCAATATTGAACGGCATTTATCCTGGTGCCTTCACTGCTGCCATGCGCAGGCGCATCAAAAGCAAGTACCTCGTATCCTTTTGCTATCAACGGCGAAATATATTGATGAAATTTATGTGCCGCGGAACCAAAGCCATGCAATATCAAAACTTTATGCGGTTGGTGATGGTTCCATCGGAATCCTTTTACTTTTGATCCGTTCAGCTCAAAATGAAGTGTTTCGGCCTGCTCAAAAATGGCAGGTGTCCTTATACGTGATTTCAAAAAAGGGGTACAAAATAAATCAAACGCCTTTTCCGCGGCCAGGCGTTTTGATACAGCGGTCATCATTTTAAATTTCGCCCGGATGTAACCAATTGCTATTTTTTGCTTTAACTTCATTTTACCAAAGGTACAATTATGAGAGTAGTAATTATTGGAGCGGGCAACGTAGCAAGCGTATTCGGAAGATTAATAACCAAAGCGAATCACGAAATAATACAGGTAGTTAGCCGGAATATAGCCAATGCCCAATCGCTTGCAAACGAGGTAGGCAGCGCATTTTCAGATGATCCAAAAATTTTGGATACCACTGCGGATGTGTATGTGGTAGCAATGGCGGATGCCGCTCTGAATGGGATCCATGAATCATATTTCCTGGGAGATAAATTAATAATGCATACTGCTGGTTCCGTATCAAAGGATTTATTAAAAATGGTTTCCGTTAATTATGGTGTAATGTACCCTTTGCAAAGTTTGCGTAAAGAAAACCTGGAATTGCACCAGGATATTCCGTTGCTCATAGATGGGAATTCAGAAGCCGTTATATTGATGATCGAAAAATTCGCTTTAACGTTATCGTCAACGGTAGCCAAAGTAAATGATGAGCAACGCCTGAAATTACATTTAGCCGCGGTGTTCGTTAGTAATTTCACCAATCACCTGTATGCACTTGCCGCTGATTATTGTGGTAAAGAAGGGCTGGATTTTAAAATGCTGCAACCCCTCATTGAGGAAACCGCTTTAAGGCTAAGGTATCATCTTCCCGGCGAAATGCAGACAGGGCCCGCCATCCGGAAAGATATTACAACATTGGATAAGCATCTTCGAATACTAAATGGACATCCGGCCCTTAAAAAAATTTACCTCAGGATCACAGACAGTATCATGAATCCTTAGAACCCCCGGCCCTCCCGTTGAATCGGGACAGGCTTTCCCGAAAAATACCGATAGACCGGCACAGGTCGGGATGTTCCAAAAGGGGAGGCCTTCTGCCAGTTCATTGACTGCGCTTGATGAACCGCCCGGCATAACGCAATTAAAGTTCCCCATTGGTATTCAGTACAAGAGGGCGATGCAACGATGTTGAGAAATGAAATATAGTTTGGACAAAAAACTGTATTGCGAAATCCCGTTTTTTTTCGGGAATCCCATGAAATACTTCAGCCCGGACAAAAAAAAAGAATGGTTGTATGGAAGGGTCCCGATACGCTTCGCTATCGGGATAGACTGACCCTCTCACAATACTGTGTGGGCAAGTGCAACTATGATGCTCATGGTTTCAATGCCCGGACAAAAAAATCATATTCACGTTTTTATCCCTTGTGAAGCATACAAAAATAATTTGGGTAGTTCTCTCTGTTACGCGGTTAGTAGTTATGTTATTACATGCTAAAATCAACAAATCCTGAAAATCATAGTTCGGCATCATTATTTTGTCATTATTTCCAGGAAAACACGATGTTAGTCTGAACCTTATATGGGTCTTTCGCTTTACCTGCTGAATCAATGGGGGCATCTACATATATTTCATAAGGTTCGCCCTTTACCCTTTTTTTATGATCCTTTAACCAGTCTCTCAATGCATCATAAGCCTGGGGTATTAAGTCGTAGGGGCCGTAAAAATGAGCCACTACTATACTGTCAATGCCAATTTGCTTAATATACATACCGGTTGGTAATTTGGATGGCCTTTTATCAATAGGAATTCCCGCCTCAAAAAAGTAAGGGGCCTTTTGGCCTTTGTACCAGGCTATCGGGGCGCCGGTCGTGTTTTAATTATTTTTTTTTATTTTTGCCGCCAGGTTTATTGCATATATATAACCCAAATTAAAAAAAAATCTTTTTATTGTAGCCGCCCTGTATTTCATTTTAATTAACAAAAGTTTTTAGGA
>JANOTW010000565.1:0-6399 GCA_031416575.1 Ferruginibacter sp. | reverse complement strand
CTTTCCATAAGTTGTCATAATTGCGGCGGTCCAGTTTTTTTATATCTTCTTTGGAAGTTTTAATGATGCGGAAATAGATCGTCTTGGCGTTTTTGTATTTCACCAATGTTCTGAATGGCTGATTGGGTACATTTACTTTTTCCGTTTCCAGGTTAAGTATAGGTTGCAAAATCTGGTTTAATAAATTGTAGCAGTTAACGGCCCCTTCCGTTTTTGGAAATTTCTTAATTACCTCATCACAAAGTTCTTTGGCCCTTTTTATTTCATACTGGTTATCGGTTTTGGTAAATGGTTGAAAATTCTGTCCCTTGTCAAAATAGATTCTGGCCCTTAAATACATTGCCTGGGCAATGCCCGGATTGCCTGCATACTTTTCTTCAATATTTTTTAACGCCGCTTCGTAAAGTTTATTTTTATTTTCATTTACGCCGTATTGATCCATAAAATTCAATCTTATCAAATCAGCATCCAGTAAGGCATCGCCATTGATGTCATTCAAATGAAATTTCAGTATTTGCTGCAACAACACAATCGCCGTAAGATGCAGGGAGGCTGTATCTTTTGTTGTAAAAGAAGCCTGAACAAATTCAGTTACAGGTGCAAATGCTTTTGGATCATTGATGGTGAAACTGTATGCAGGTTTTATAAGGTTTCTTTCATCATTCATAAAGTAAGCCAAAGCCCTGTGTGCTAAAAAATCAAAGAGCGTAGGGCGCAGTTGCCGGGTATTTTCGCCTTTAAGGATGATTGGGCCGAAGCCTTCCAATTTTGTTTGTTTTAAAAGATCGCCGCTGGCAAGCGACGTCATGTATAACCTTGAAATAGTGGCGTACAATTTATCCAAACTCCAGGCGCTGATGTCTTGGCTTTTTTCTTCCGCAAGTTTGGTACGGTTATAAAATTTATACCGATTTTTCTGAAGGTATTGCCAAAACATTTCGGCCTGCATACTTTGAAGAATATTTTTAGCCGGTGTTTTCGCACTGGCGATTAAAGTATCCACAAAAAAAATATTATTTTCCCGGCTGTCTTCTTCCACCATATTCCGGTACCTGACCTGGTACATTGCGCTTTTTATTTGCTGGGCATCATTGTTATCTTTAATGGCGAGTTTGTAGATGGTCAATACTTCCTGCAATGCGGATTTGGCAAGGCCTTTTTTTTCGAAGGCTTCCACTTTTTTCCAGTTGGTTGAATAGTCGTTTTTTGATTGCGCCAGTAGTGTAGCTGAAATGGTTATTATCAATAACATCAGCGATAATTTCTTTAAAAACATAGTCATCCGGTTTTATTTACAAGTTACAATTTGTTGAAGTAGCATTTTTATTCTTAAAAGAATATAACAGCAGGGTTTAGATGTAATAACCGCAAGCATTGCATAAACTAAGCCGCTTTTTATTTAATTGTTGGATAAAGTTTTAACAAAAGATTTATTATAGCCTCAGTTGAAGCGTAGCGAATATTTTTCTGATGGAGATTGATAATGCGTAGGAACAGGCCTCGGCCTGTTCCTACAAATGCATACCCCAATTTTATTTATTTTCAGTTAAATGTACACATTGATTCAAACTCAGTATTGACAGTGATTTCATTGATTGCCGGCAAATAGGCATTCAAATTTTGGAAATTCCTATCTTTTGAATAATTCCGAAATGATGAAAGGGTTAAAAAAATAATACAAAAATAGTAGCATCCAAAGGAGACAGACTTAACTGGACTCCTATAAAAGATGTTAAGCCTGTTTTGTTGACTCCCTCTTTAACAAAAGGCAGAATGTTGACTTCTAAAGAATTATCAAAAGCTAAAAAAGCCACTTCACCCTCTTACAACATTTTAATTCCCTGACATTTAACTACCCTGGTTACGAATTGAAATTTATCCGAAAAATACCATTTAAGGATGAAACTGTTCATCTGTTTAGCTTGATATTTGAATTTTTCTCTTCTGTTGCACTTTACTTTTATATACTTCATGCTGACTATCATTTAGGGGATGTTTTGCAATAAAATTTTATTGTAAAAAGGATAGGCATAGTGACCTTAAGTACTCTAAAATTGTCAATAAAGGTGACTGGTGGAATATCTTAAGGGCATCTCTAAAAACCTGTGTTTTTGTTTTAACCTCACCTTTAATTCCTCTCCAAAGGAGAGGATAAGGAAGGTTTTTAGAGATGCCCTTAATCACTTGTGCGAAGGTTTGTTCCTCTGTTGCAGGAAACTTATCCAACAGCCTCGTTTGGCTTTGCAGGTGCAAGAACGGTGGATATTAATTCAAAAAAGGTATAATCATACATCAGCAATCAAAGATTTAGAACTTATAAATATTTGAAAGCCTTAAAATTTGGGACAGTAACATTCGCCCGTTTTGAATATGAAACAATAAGCTCTTATTTATTAGTTAACAGGAAATCCGGAGTTATCGAAACAAGAGAAAGGGAGTTAGTTAAGATATTTTGTGAGACATACAATAACTTGCCCGGCATCGGATGAATAAAATTGCAAGCAACCAGAATAACTTACGTTCAGGGTTAGAGAAGCAACAAATCTTCTGCCTTCACATTTACACGAACGAAAGCTGAAAGCTAAAGCTTGATTGAAAATATGCGGTACAAGGGCGATGCAACAATGTTTAATCAGGACTCTGATGCCCGGACAAAAAAGATAAAAAGCATGCACTTTAAACTGCGAAAGATAAGGAGTTCTGAAATTAACTGAACCTAAAAAAACACTGGTTCTATAACACCTCCTGAAGGGTTGGCGGCAAAGTAGGGTTGTCGAATAACTCACCGCTAGCCAGCGGGGCCGGGGGTTTACCTTCCAAAATATTTATTAACCGCTTCAATTCTGGTACCTACATGCAGTTTTTCGTAAATATGGTACACATGTTTTCTTACAGTTTGGGGGCTGATAAACAACTGCCCGGCAATTTCCCTGTACAATAAACCCTTTGACAGCGATTCCAGTATTTCTTTTTCCCTTCTTGAAAGTACGTCCAAAGAATCGTGCGATACGGAACCAAAAGATTTATTTTTAAAAATGGCTACTACTCTTTTTGCTATCTGGCTGCTCATTGGAGCGCCTCCCTCATGTAATTCTTTTATGGCCTCCAATAATTTATCGGGGGCTGTTTTTTTAAGTATATAACCGCTGGCGCCGGCGTTCAATGCCTCAAAAATCTTTTCATCTTCTTCATACACGGTACACATCATAAATAAAATTTCCGGCAGGTCTTCTTTTAATTTCCTTACTACTTCAATACCGTTAATACCCCCCAAATTGATGTCCATTAACACAATCTGAGGCTTAAGCATGGGAATATTGATAATGGCTTCTTCACCATTTACGCAGGAACCTGCTAATGTATATCCATCAGCCATATCAATTATTTGTTCAAGCGCATTGCGGATATCATTGTTGTCTTCTACTATTGCTACTGATATATTCATAATGATGTAAAGGTGGCTTAAAATTAAATAAAATACAATACCCCATAGCGGGTATATTTAGCCAGGGTTCATCCCAAATGGCCGCTCCATTCCTGAAGGGTTGCCAACCTTTGCAAAAGGCCTTTAAATAATCAGGGTCTATGGAAGGTTGGCAACCCTCAGCGACAATTTGGGATCCACCCTTTAGCCAGATTTACTATTTATATAGCAACCTGCAATAGAAACTTGTCCTTAAAGAAGGGTTCTTCAAAGATCTTTTCCACTTCCCAAATCCTTGGTTTACAGTTGCTCTCATAAATTTCCTGGGTTAAATCACCCCCTTTCAGGCAAATAAGGCCTCTTGGGGTGGTTTCTTTTTTTAACAGGGGCTTGCTCCACCTCCAAAGGTCTTTAAGTGGGGCCACCGCCCTGGAAACTACCACATCAAATTTCCGGTTTTTAATTTCTTCCGCCCTGCAATGCTGTGTACTGATGTTTTGCAGGCCAATAGCGTGGGCCACTTCAGTTACAACTTTTAGTTTTTTATTAATGCTGTCAACGAGGTGGAATTGGGTGCCCGGAAAAAAAATAGCGAGGGGAATACCCGGAAATCCACCACCACTGCCCAAATCCATCACCTGCATTCCCAGGGCAAATTCGAATTGGGTAGTAATTGCCAGTGAATGCAGCACATGGTGTTCATAAAAATTGTCCATGTCTTTACGTGAAATGACATTGATCTTTTGATTCCATTCCCCATATAATTCTTTTAGGGCGGCAAATTGTTGCCATTGCGTTTCAGTAAATTCTGTAAAGTATTTTTTTAGTATTTCCATGCTGATGATTGATGGTTGATGATTGATTGTTGTTGATAGTTGATAGTTTGTGATGGTTCATGGTAAAAAGAGGCTATGAATTTAGCCATCCAGGGCTATTCAAATTTTAGTTCCCGGCTAAAGTTTGGAACAGGCTCTTCGGGCTATTGCACGACTTCCCCCGATTATAAGGAGTTTTATCCAGTTTCTACTATAAATGTCAGCCAGTGAAAGAAATACTGCATACAATCAACAATGAACCAACAACTACCAAACAATCAACAATCAATCAATCTATCAACAATCAACTACCAAACCATCAACTATCAACCACCAACCATCCATCAACCATCAACCATTTATTTCCAGCCAGCCCCTGGTTTTTTTATCAAAGTAGTTGCAAAGATGAAATAATAAAAAAACATCCACACATCAAATAATAAAAAGGAGGGAAACAGATCTTTTTCATTCAATTTTTTCATGGCCGGGTAAAGTACAAAAGCCTGTACAATAAAACGGGTAACAAAAACCAATAACGCCCATTGCCAGCTAAAGAAAATTATCGCGGCAGCTAATAAAGGAAAAAACAAAAAATGTGAAAATGAATAAAGGCCCAATAAGAATTTATGCAAAGGCCGGTAGTATTTGGCCGTACTGTAATGTCTTCTTTTCTGCTTTATCCACTGTTGCCAGGAGCCTGGCGGTTCACTTAGTGTAAATGAATCCGGGGCTATATTTATTTTTGTATTGTTTTTTGTAGCGGCGGTATTTATAAACAGGTCATCGTCACCACTTGCCACATGGTTATGCGCCGAAAATCCTTTGTGCCTGAAAAAGACCGTTTTTTTGTAACTCAGGTTTCTGCCCACGCCCATGTAGGGTTTGCCTGCAAGTGCATACGTTAGGTATTGCAAAGCTGTATGAAAAGTCTCCCACCGAACCAGTTTATTGAGTATGCCTCTTTTTTTATGGTAAGGCCCATAGCCTAAAACGATCTCTGTATCTTCATCATAAGTTGCCTGCATTTTATCTATCCAGTATTCACTCGCTGGTACACAGTCAGCATCCGTTAATAATACAATTTCATACTGGGCGGCCTTTATCCCAACGCTTAAAGGGAATTTTTTACCGGGAATTAATTTTGCTTCCTGCTTTAGTTCTATGATTTTCAATTGCCTGAACCTACGCTCAAATTCTTCCAATAAATATTTACTGTCGTCAAATGAATTGTCATTTACAACTATTACCTCATGAGTAGTAGAATAAACCTGTACCAATGATCGGGGAAGGTTTTGAGCCAGGTTAGCAGCTTCATCCCTGGCACAAATAATAACGGAAACGGGATGCGGTTGTGAGATAAGTTTGGTGGCAGGCTTATAAAAAGCTAACCGGGCAAAGAAAAAAAGATAGTAAAAAATTTGTATCAGCGCTACGAGGCTTAAAAGAATGAAAATAATGACATGCCAATGCAGTAGAAGGTTAGTTAGGTCCATGACTGCAAAAATAGGGGTTCCTGAAAGTTTAATGGCAAAGGCTGTTTGAGCGTACTTTTTTTTTGGGTGATTTTATAACGCAAAGGGGTAATGTGATCGGTTTTGTCAGATTGAATTGCTAACTATTCAGGGCAGTATAAAAATAAGCCGTGTTTTTTTGGAAACCAGTTTGAGTGTCCTGATTAAGCTTTAGTGGCATCCGCCACGGGCGGATCAAAAGTGGATATCCATTAACTGGCAGGATCAGGCCAACTCCTGATCCTACGCACAAAATTATCCGGTTTACCGTGTAAGAAAAGTACCTGAAGAATCGCTGTCAAAGTGTTAGGGTGCATTTCAAATTTTCGCTTCACTTATCAAGGCCGTGGTCGGTGGGACACCAATGCTATTAAAATAAGGCATAATTATTTGATAACCAATTAATTAAGATGTATTGCGAAAATTTCCGCGACTTTTTGATGGGAAACTTCGACGCTATCCTGATCGTAAGGTTCATCTCGAAGTTGTTCCTGGTGCTCGTCCTGTCCATAAGAGACCTCGATCAGGTGTTACGGATGTTGGCTGATGGGATTGCGACCAATCGCGGGCGAGGTCTGGCCTATCTGCATCATGATCGGATCAATCGCCGCATTAAAGACCGTCGAGGGGCGCGACTGGCAGCAATCAC
>JANOTW010000564.1:0-2556 GCA_031416575.1 Ferruginibacter sp. | reverse complement strand
GGATTTACCCAGTTTAAATTGTGCGCCCAATAACAACCCTCCGGTAAGGGATGTAATGTTGCCTGTAAAAATGCCGGTTTTAGCGCTGTAATTGATGGGCAGGCCGGTTTTGTATTTTGTATAGTTTGCAAATGGCGCAATGTAAAAGCCGTGTAAAGCGCCTTTCCTCCCTACATAAAAGCGTATTTCAGGAGTAAATCCAAAGCCGCCCAGTTTAAATTGATCAACAGGCACGTTCGGATCATCAATCGCTTTTTGTATTGAACTAAGAAAGGGCAATTTCCCAAATGGAATGTAATGAACATTGGCGGCAACGGAAATACTTTTCGCGACTTTTCTTTCGTACTGTACCGAGATGTTTTTAAAAACCAATGCGGACAAATTGAGTTTAACGATATTATTTTTTTGTCTTTCTGTTTCCGTACCCTGCTTTTGGGCAAATACAGGTAACGATAAAACGAAGAAGAACAAAATGGGGTAAATGGTTTTCAGTGCTTGCATAAAAACAGGTTGAGGATTATTAATGGTTTTGTTAAACTAATTTAACCTGTAAAACGTTTTTTGAGGCTAACTTATTTCATAAATGATAAACAAAACACTTTTTGAATCCAATTGCAAACTTCGCAGGATATGACATTATCCTTTCCCGCTGGCCGGCGATGCCGGGGGCGGCTTTAGTGACTGGGGCAATATTGACTGCAACAATAATCCTAGCACGATAACCAATACAGCCCCGATAACATTCAGCCATAAAAAAGAAACTATATCCAGGTTATAAATGAGTATCACTAAAAATTCGGAAATGACCGCGGCGATAAAAACCGCATTGGCCTTCACATGTTTTATCCAGAAGGCAACCAGGAAAACACCCAGGATAACCCCATAAAATAATGAGCCCAGGATATTGACTGCTTCAATGAGGCTGTTACCGATATTATGCGCAAACATTGCTACCACGATTGTAAAAACACCCCAGCCCAATGTATATAATCTTGAAATGCTATAGTCCTCTGCTTCGGTGCAGTTTTTATTAATGAATTTTTTATGAAAATCCACTACGGTGCAGGATGCAAGCGAATTGAGGGCGGCGGCAATGCTTCCCCAGGCAGCTAAAAAAATAACGGCGATCAATAACCCTACCAGGCCCTTAGGTAAATTATCTATCACAAAACGAAGGAATATATAATTTGTATCATTGGCATCATCGCCCGGTACCGCCTTTTTTAAAACCATTTTATATTGCGAGCGTACCGCGGTAGTTTGAGCCTGGTCATTCGCGGCAAGCGCTTTATTGTATTGTTGCTCAAGGTTTACCAGGGAATCTTTATAAATCGTTTTTTTTGCGGTGATTACTTTTGCCTCATCAAAATAAACCGGGGCCTTATGATATTGATAAAATGAAAATACCAATATGCCAACCAATAAAATAAAAAACTGCATTGGAACCTTTACCAATCCATTGATCAATAATCCAAGTTTGCTTTCCTTTGCCGTTCTGGCTGTAAGATACCGCCCCACCTGGCTCTGGTCCGCTCCAAAATAACTTAATGCCAGGAAAAGCCCACCTATCACCCCACTCCAGATATTGTATTTATCCTTCCAGTCAAAACGATCATTTGTAATGCCGGAGGTAATAATGTTCATTTTACCCTTGTCGCCGGCAATCTTAATCGCATCAGCAAACCCCATTCCCTCAGGTAATAAATTTACCACCATGTAACCAGCCAAAAACATACCCGCAATTATTATAATGAGCTGTAGTTGCTGCGTGTAAGCAACCGCTTTGGCCCCGCCGCTCATGGTATAGATGATGAGCAAGCCGCCCATTACCAGGTTGGTATAATAAATATTCCAGCCTAACAGCGAACTTAAAATAATAGAAGGGGCGTAAATACTGATGCCTGTTGATAATCCGCGGGAGATCAGAAATAAAGCGGAAGTAAGCGAGCGTGTTTTCAGGTCGAACCTGTTTTCCAAAAATTCGTAGGCCGTGTAAACTTTTAGTTTCCTAAAAACGGGTACGAAGAAAATGCTGATTACGATCATGGCCAATGGCAAACCAAAATAGTATTGTACAAAACGCATCCCATCGGTATAGGCCTGGCCTGGTGCGCTTAAAAAAGTGACGGCGCTTGCCTGGGTACCCATGATGCTTAACAGTACCAGGTACCAGGGCAAAGTACGGTTACTAAGAAAGTATCCATCAAGATTTTTCGTAGAATTACTTTTATGAATACCATAAATAATGATACCGCACAGCGTTGTGATTAATATAACCCAATCAATTGTACTCATAAGCCACCCCCATCCCCTAATGGGGCTTTTTGCAGTTCGGGATTAGCGGTTTCTTTTTGCGTATGCATCCTTAAATATTTATTTATAATTAATGGTGATAAAATAGTACAATGCAACCTGCAACAATAGAAATAGAATTACACCTATGTACCACCTTGCCCAATATGATTTTTCTTTTTGCATAACGCTAACCCAAGAGGGCTTTATATTCATTATTTATTTACCTGCTTCAATTACCTTATCTACCTTATCTACTTAATT
>JANOTW010000563.1:0-2162 GCA_031416575.1 Ferruginibacter sp. | reverse complement strand
ACCAATCCGTAGCGCCAATGGAATTATTAAAATTAGTAAACCTTGCCGACAAGGCGAAGAACAAATACAAGGAAATGAGCGGGGGGCAAAAGCAACGGTTCTCCATTGCAACCACGCTTATCAATAAACCCAAAATCGTTTTCCTTGATGAACCTACCACCGGCCTTGATCCCCAGGCCCGCAGAAATTTATGGGAACTGATTAAAGACATCCGGCAAAAAGGGACCACGGTCATCATCACCACGCATTATATGGATGAGGCGGAACAATTATGCGACCGCATCGCCATCATGGATGAAGGCAGGATCATAGCTTTAGCTTCGCCGGATAAAATGATTGACGACCTGGTAGCTTCCGGTTTTGAAAAACCAAAACAGGTAAAGCCCGCTAACCTCGAAGATGTTTTTATCAACCTTACGGGTAAAGAAATGAGAGACGAATAATTTTTAAATATCAACATAAAATCAAAAAAAAAATGAAGCAGTTTTTATTAGTAGTTAGTGTATCATTGATGGGCGGCGTAGCCATTAAAGCCCAGGTAAAGCCGAAGTTAAAGGTAGTAAACCCGGCAGCAACCACCGCTAAGCCGGTGCCAGGTATTTTAAAAAGTTCATTGGATTCCTTTAGTTACGCCCTGGGAATGAATATCGCCAATAATTTAAAACAACAGGGTATTGATAAAATCAGTAATGCCGCCATGCAAAAGGCTATGGATGATGTGTTTAATAAGAAACCGTTTTTGCTGAATGAGCAACAGGCGGGTATGGTAATACAACAAAAGATACAGCAAAATATGGGCAAAAAGAATGCAGTGGTAAATGCGAAAGGTGCGGCATTTTTAGCGGCAAATAAAAAAAGGGCGGGTGTTATAACCCTGCCGGATGGTTTGCAATATGAAGTAATGAAAAAAGGTGATGCCGGTTCAGCTACCCCAAAGCTGCAGGATACCGTGGTGGCGCATTATGCAGGCACTTTAATTGATGGTAAAAAATTTGATAACTCTTATGACAGGGGCGAGCCGCTTACCATACCGGTTGCTGGTGTAATAAGGGGCTGGACGGAAATACTGCAGATGATGCATGTAGGCGACAAATGGAAAGTATTTATCCCAAGCGAATTAGGTTATGGCGACAGGGGGGCAGGCGCTGATATTCCGGGTGGGTCGGCATTGATCTTCGAAATGGAGCTGCTCGGTATTAAACCTGCCGTAACCACAACAACAGAAACACCAAAATAAACTAATCATGGAAGACCTTCGTTATCCGATTGGTAAATATATACCGCAACCATTTTCTGAACAGCAATTACAGGATTGGTTGATTGATATTAAATTTTTACCAAAGCATTTGGAAAATGCAATATTAAATTTAGGTGAAAGCCAGCTCAATACGCCTTACCGTCCCGAAGGATGGACTATAAAACAATTGGTGCACCATGTGGCTGACAGTCATATGAACGCATATATTCGTTTTAAACTGGGGCTAACGGAAGATAACCCCACCATCAAGCCTTACGATGAAGGGGCATGGGCCAATTTGATTGATACGCAAAATTTGCCCATCAATATTTCACTCACTTTATTACACGCACTGCATACAAGATGGGTAGAAATATTAAAAGCCATTTCAACAGAAAACTGGAACCGGACCGTTTATCATCCCGAACAAAAAAAGGAAATAACACTCTGGCATTTGCTGGGCATGTACGCATGGCATGGCAGGCACCATACTGCGCATGTAACCACATTAAGGGAAAGAATGAAATGGTGAGGCAGGTTGATAAGTTTAGGAGTTGATTGGCTGATAGGTTGATTGGTTGATAAGTTGATCGGATAATAGCCGTACCCTTCAACATGTCAATCAATCAACTTTATAAATTTTTTCTTGTGCCCAGACATTTGTTTTTCATGGCGGCATCGTTGTGTTATGTTAATCCCGATTTTTATCGGGACTCCCTTGTACCGCATACCATTGGGGATCTTTTATTACGTTTTGTTTAGCGTATGCAAAGGCCTCACAGGTTTTCAAAACCTGTGAGGCCTTACAATCAGCTTTTTAACGATCAACGATCAAACCAACAACGATCAACGATCAACCAACAACGATCAACGATCAACCATCAACCATCAACGATCAACCAACAACGATCAACGATCAACCATC
>JANOTW010000562.1:0-8534 GCA_031416575.1 Ferruginibacter sp. | reverse complement strand
CCGGGCTTTTTCCGCAATGCACCGGTAATGGAAGACAGCCAGCGGGTGGTGGAAAGGTTGAATGGGCGCTACAAAATTTTCATTGTTTCGGCGGCGATGGAATTCCCCAACAGTTTAGTAGAAAAACAAGCATGGCTAAATGAACACTTTCCCTTTATCCATTGGAGGCAAATGGTATTTTGCGGGTCAAAAGAAATAATAAAAGCCGACATCATGATTGATGATCATTTTAAAAACCTGGATCATTTTACCGGTGAAACTTTTTTATTTACCCAGCCACATAATAAAATGGCGGAGGCCGGCCAACACACAAGAGTGGAAACATGGCAGGAAATTGAGCGGCTGCTGCTTCCCCGATAATCCTGATTAAAATACCATGTAATCTATTTGAGCGGCCGCATTGAAGATAATTTTAAGTAGTTTTTTAAAACATGCACTAAGGCTTTATGATCAAGTTGGAAGGCGTGTAATTAAGCCAAAGGCTTTGCGCTGTCAGTAATTTTTTCCAGCCATCCACGCTTATCAGCATAAGGTCGTATTGCTGAAGGAATTTCTTTTCAATCCTTAATCCACTCAATATGCTGATATTACCGGGCAAACTGTTTTCAATAGCTTTAAGGGACGCTATGATATTGGCATCGTTCTTAATATTTCCGGTCATATCTATCAATGTTATCCTTGCCCCGGCATTTCGGATCAGTTTGTGGGCATATCCAATAAGGAATTCATCAGCGGCATCAAATACGGGAATGAGGACCCTTTTTATAATGGATAAATTCTTATCTATAAATATGCCAACCGGCACTTCGGTTTTAGACAATATCAATTGCGTCCGTTCTTCAAAAGGGGTGTTTTCAAAAAGCTTTTCTTTACCGGTTACTTTATTAATGAACCGGCTGGGATTGAAGATGCGTGCGGTAAAACCCAACACTTTACCTAACATGCTTCCTTCAAAAATGGATTGTTGAAAGCCTACCAGCAGCAGGTCGTAATCACCTTTATTGGCCACTCCCGCTATATCCGAATCAATATCGTTGGAGGCCTTGAAAAGCGGTGTGATCTGCAGGTTAAGGTGTTTGGATTCCGCAATAATGGGGGTAAAACTTTCCTTTTCATATTCATCAATATTATAAGCATGCAGTTCATTGCTCGGGGAAAGGTGCATGGCGGTAATGGATGAATTTTCCTTGTTTTTTTTGACAAAGCCATTCGCTAATTTCAATAAGGACCTCCCTGTTTCCGGGTTTCTGAAAGATACCAATATTTTAAATCCCCTTGCCTGGGCCGGCGCCTGTGGAACCGGCAGCTCTTTCTTTTTAAAAATAAAATTGATGATATCCAATGCAGGGCCCGTCATAAAGGTGGTTACCAGGGCCATTATCACCATCATGGCAAAAATTTCGGGGGTCAATACGCCCAGGTCGTAGCCGATATTCAATACCACCAGTTCCATCAATCCCCTTGTATTCATTAAAGCGCCGATGGTTAGGCTGTCTTTCCAGTTTTCACCAACAAATTTCGCGGCAAGTGCGCTGCCAATAAATTTTCCGGCTACAGCTACCAGTATAATCAGGCCGCATACCTTCCACAGGTAAGCATCATCGAGCAAACCAATTTGTGTTCTTAATCCTGTAAATACAAAAAACAAGGGTAGTAAAAGCACCAGGGCGACATCCTCTACTTTTTCAATGAAAATATTTCTGAACTTCATATTTTCAGGCATGATGGCCCCGGCCATGAACGCCCCAAACAGCGCATGGATGCCGATTATTTCGGTAGCGTAGGAAGAAAGTATGAGGGTTAAAAAAAAGATGGCCACCACGGGCTTACTTAAATTTTCACGGGTAGTGTGAAGGTCGCCAACGCGTTTTAAAAAAGGCCTTACCACTTTTAGCATCACCAGTACATACGCGGCTACCAGGAATATGACATAGATGGCGCTTACAAAAGAGCCGGCTTTTACAATTGCGATAACTGCCGCCAGTAAACACCATGCCGTGATGTCGTCGGTAGCGGCGCAGGTAATTACAACAGTTCCCAAACGGGTTTTATTGATGCCCCTTTCCTGCACTATTCTTGCCAATACCGGAAACGCGGTTATACTCATGGCAATGCCAAGAAATAAACCAAAAGGGGAAAACTGGATTCCGGCAGGGGCGAAATTTTCATAAATGAAATATGCCAGGCCCAGCCCCAATGCAAAGGGGATCACAATACTGGCATGGCTTATCACAACAGCTTCCTTAGCCTGGTTGCGGAGTACTTTCAAATCGAGTTCCATGCCAATAACAAACATAAACAGGATCAATCCTATCTGGCTTAAAAACTGCAGGTTGCCCAGCGATTGGGATGGGAAAAGAGCGGCTGAAAATCCCGGAAAATACATACCAACAAAAGATGGGCCCAAAAGAATGCCCGCTGCGATTTCCCCAATAACAGTTGGTTGCCCCATTTTTTTACATACCCAGCCCAGCAACCTTGCGGCTAAAATAATGGTAACAACCTGAAGTAATAAAAGCGCCAGGGGATTTTCCAAATTATTTTTAAGCGAACCCGCAAATTCCATCCAATGGGATTTGGCCGATGCCGGAATTACAATATTGCGCCCGGCCTCAAGGCTTTTGCCATGCCGCATGGTCAAATACATCAGCACGGAAAAAAAGCTTATAACCCCCACGTAAAAAAAACTATTCCTGAATTTTTTCATTTCATTTTTTTATGCCATTTAACACAATACAAATATGAGGTTTATTATCACTAAAAAATTATGTGTGAATTATGAAAATGTTTTTACGGAGTGAAAGTGGAAAACTTCGTACTAATAATCATGGTTTACTTTGAAGCAGGTTGAAAATTTGTTTATTTTACGAATGCACGGATAACCACCATTTTTTCTTTAAAAGAAAATACATTTCATTCCTGGTTATTTGCGCTATCAGCGGCAAATAAAAGTACATATAGCAAGTGCGGAAATCATTTTTTTTATTTTTTGTCCAGGCAGAAGAATTTCAATTAGGCATCGTTGCGTCGCCCTCGTGTACTGAATACCATTGGGGAACTTTAATTGCGTTTTATGTTCGGCGCATCAAATTTCTTCGTCCCGTAGGGACATAATTTCCAAGGTTTTTTAAATTTTCCACTGTCCCTAAATTCTTTATATCACGTCCCTACGGGACTTATTGAAATTATAAATCTGTATTTCTACCAATATCCCTTCCGCCGCGGCGGAATAAAAGGGAAACCTGTTTATTGTTGTTATTAGCGAAACATCAGCCCCGGTTTATTTGGGTACTTGCCCCGATTTTTTATCGGGGCATCCCGATGTTACACTTGAATCGGGAGTACTTAATACCAATGGGCAACTTTAATTACGTTATAATGAGCGGTTCTTTAGGCGTAGGTAATGAACTGGCAGAAGACCTCCCCTTTTGGAACATCCCGACCTGTGCCGACCTTTCGGCATTTTTCGGGAAGGGCAATGTCATTTAGTTAAGGAATTTCTTGTAACCAATAATGTCACCCTTCGGGGTTTGGATTTGTATTTTGTAATTCAATTTCTACAATCATATTATCCCCTCGGGATTTTAAAACCTGAAAGGCTGACATGATTGTAGGAATATAAAAAATATAAAGAAATTTTAAAACCCGAGGGGTGATATTATTCCTTAACTAAATGACATTGCCCTTTAGGAACATCCCGATTTTTCGGGAAGGGGAGGACTTCTGCCAGTTCATTAACTGCGCCTGATGAAGTGTCCAGTATAACGCAATTAAAGATCCCCAATGGTATGCGGTACAAGAGGGCGATGCAACGATGTTGAGCAGTGTACTTAGCCTGGACAAAAACTGAATTGCGAAATCCCGACCTGTGCCGACCTTTCGGCATTTTTCGGGAATCCACATAGCTTCACTGCCAGGACAAATTTTTTTTTCACATTTTTATCCCTTGTGCATTATAATAAAAACTCCTTCAATCCATTTACCGGGAGGCGTTATCACGGCAAAACACAATCAAGCCTTTCCGGCTTTACAGAAGTACTTCGGCAAGGAAGGCAAAACATTATGAATTGTTCGGTTAATCCTAAAAATAATACCTGTTTTATACCTCCCCGGTATCCAGCCAGACCGGGGGCGAAATGAGGCCGCCGAATAACTCTCCTTTTGGAACATCCCGATTTGCAGGGAAGGGATTGGAGGCTAACCTGACTATCACTTCATGCAGTAAGCCATCATTCACCAATGATATGTTATCACCTGGTTGTTCAGTTCCATCCAGCAATACTTTTATTGCTTCACCGGTTTCAACAAGCGATTGTAAGTATTGAATACTATATTTGGATGTTTCATAACGGTATAGGATCTTAACGGCCTGCCATCCGATTGGAATACAAGGTGTGAAATGCAATGTAGCGCCCTCCTTTTTTAATCCAATAAATGATTCAATGATCAGTTGATACATCCATCCCGCTGAACCCGTGTACCAGGTCCAGCCGCCACGGCCTTTATTTAATGCCTCACCATACACATCGGCTGCTACCACATAAGGCTCTACTTTGTATTCATCCAGCAACACAGGGTCTTTTCCATGATTGACCGGGTTGATCATCTGTAATAATTCCCAGGTTTTTTCCTTGTTTCCCATAGCGGCGAAAGCCATCACCAGCCATATCGCGGCATGGGTATATTGCCCCCCGTTTTCCCTAACCCCCGGTACATATCCTTTAATATAGCCCGGGTTCAGTTCCGACTTATCGAATGGCGGATCGAAAAGCTGTATGATTTTATCGTCTTTCCGAACCAGGTATTTATTGGCGGAGCCCATAGCGGTAATGGTCCGGTTACCGTCGCCGGCTTTGGATAATACCGACCAGCTTTGCGCAATGGAATCAATTTTGCATTCTACATTTTGCGCCGAGCCAAGCGGTGTGCCATCATCAAAGTAAGCACGGCGGTACCATTCTCCATCCCATGCGTTATTTTCAATATTGCTTTGTAAAAGTTTCGCCTGGTCGTTGCATTTATTTAAAAATGCCTGGTCATTTTGTAAACGGGCTAACGAGGTAAATCTCTTTAAAACATCATACAGGAAAAATGCCAGCCAAACACTCTCCCCTTTTCCATGCTGGCCTACTTTATCCATACCATCATTCCAGTCGCCCGAACCGATAAGCGGTAATCCATGCACACCGAATTTTAATGCATGCCCAATCGCTATTTTGCAATGCTCATACAGGCTGGCTATTTCGTTGCTCCGGATGGGCAGGTCATAAAATGATTCTTCACCTGCATTTAATAACCGGCCTTCAATAAAGTAAACCCGTTCATCCAATATCGAATGATCGCCGGTTGAAATGACATACCTGCTGGTTACAAAGGGCAGCCATAAGTAATCATCCGAGCAGGTGGTCCTAACACCTCTGCCCACGGGGGGATGCCACCAATGCTGCACATCGCCTTCTTTGAATTGCCTGGAAGCACACAATAGGATTTGCTCCTTTACCATATTGGGCTGTGCGTGCATCAATGATAATGTATCCTGCAACTGGTCCCTGAAACCAAAGGCGCCCCCCGACTGATAAAAACCACTGCGTGCCCATATACGGCATGCGATGGTTTGATAAGTTAACCATCCATTGGCAAGTATATTTACGGCTGCATCGGGTGTTTCAATTTGTACCTTGTTCAGGGTCTCCTCCCAGAACTGGTTTACTTTTTTCAATGCGGCATGAGCTGCCGCGGCCCCTGCAAATTTTTGTATAATGGAAACTGTGTCCTGCGAATTGTTACCCGATCCCAGGCGAAAAACCACTTCATGCTCCTCTTCTTCGGAAAGATCAAATGTTACCTGTAAGGCCGCACAAGGGTCAAGGGTAGCGCCCATCCGTCCGGAAAGCCTTGACTTGTTCATAGCCTCAGGATTACCCATGGTACCATTTCGCCCAATAAATTCAGCCCTGTCGGTAGTATAGGATTTATTCGCATCGTCCACGTCGAAAAAAGCAACCCTTTCGGCAAATTCCGTATTGTATGCGTTGGTTGCAAGGATGGCGCCGCTATGCGTGTCCATCTCGGTAATGATATGCATTTGCGTTTTTGAGCGCAGGTCACCCAACACCCATTCTACATACCCGGTAGCGGAAATACGGCGCATGCGGCTTGAATTATTACGCAGTTTCAGGACTATAAATTTTACCGGAGCGGCTATATCGGTATAAACACACATTTGCGAATCAATCCCATCTTCACTATGTTCAAAAATACTGTACCCGAACCCGTGCCTGGTTATATAAGGTGATTTTCCACGGCTGGGCAGCGGGGCCGGCGACCAGAACCGGCCACTCTCTTCATCTCTTAAATAGAACGCTTCCCCTTTCAGGTCATTGATTGGATCATTGTTCCAGGGGGTAAGGCGAAATTCATGCGCATTGTCTATCCAGGTGTAGGATTGGCCGCACTCGGAAATAATACTTCCAAAATGAGGATTGGCGAGCACATTTATCCAGGGTGCCGGGGTGGATTTTCCTGGCGCTGTAGTAATAACATACTCCTTCCCATCCTTTGAAAAACCACCGTATCCGTTAAAGAATAAGAGATCGTTGCGTGGCACAACTGATGTAACCACCGATGAATGAAATTTAGTGGGATTAAAATATGGAATGGTTGATCTTATTTTAATACGGCGGTTGATCTGCTCTTCCAGCGTGCCCATTTTATCGGAGAGTACGATATGTGCCATTGATTGAAATAAGATACGGTCTTCATTGGAGATCTGATCGGCGGCCCGTATAAAAATACCACCAGGCTGATCTTTTACATCCGCAGCCATTGCGGGAGTGATCAATCCAAGAATCTGGTTGTGTAAATCCTGGCGGTAGCCGCCACGGTCTTCATTCCAGATTACCAGGTCTATCATTATTCCTTTTATACGCCAGTAAGAATGCGCCTGTAACAATTGTTTTACCAGGTGAATATTCGCGGCATCTTCTATTAGCAAAAGTACAATGGGCAGGTCTCCGGAAATGGAATAACCCCATAACCCGGATTGACCCCTGCGGTTTTTAATAATTACTGCCGGATCTGCACGTAATGAAGCATTGGCGAATATAACGGAAGCAGCAAGACGGGCATATAACTGGGCATCGGCTTCTGTAGCATTCATTTGCCGGAGTATCAGCAAACTGTGCGTCCACGCAAGTTCAAGTACTCTCTTAGTGAGCTGGCGATCCTGGTATTTTTCTATAAGGTTATTGCATATTTCCTTTGTTTCCGCGATGCCGATGATCATGTCGATGGTAGCAGTTTCACCGGGTTCAATAATGATACGGTATTGTATGGCCACTACAGGATCAAGCACGGAACCTGCTGTATTTGACAAGGGAGTTCCCTGGTTCATTATCGCCGGATTATGGATGGTATTTCCCCTGCCGATAAATGCCGGCCGGTTTGTTTCGTAAGAAATATTTTTGATTTCCGCATCATGTACTTTCATCAAATGAAACATCCAGGGATTGCGCTCATCAATTGACCGGGGCCTTCGCGTACACAAGATCGCATGCCGCTGCTGGTTGATCTCCGTTTGAACAAAAAGGTTACTGAATGCCGGGTGAATTTCATCCGCAATGGCCGTTGTCAATACCACTTCCGCATAACTGGTGATTTCAATAAACCTTTTTTTTCTTGACCTGTTTGTAATATGCACCCTTCTTAATTCAATATCATCTTCGGGCGAAACCACAATCTCAGTATGGGTATCCAACGAAAGATCGCGGCGGCGGAACTCCGCCCGGCCCTGTGTAAATACCGCTTCATAATTTTCGCCCTGTTGCAATGTGGGCTGAAATGCTGTTGACCAGAATGTATTGTTATCCAGGTCGCGGATATAACAAAATGTTCCCCAGTTATCCAAAGTACTATCTTCACGCCAACGCGTAACCGCGATATTTTTCCACCTGCTATAGCCGCCACCGGAATTGGTAACCATTACGTGATAGCGGCCATTCGATAATAATTCCACTTCGGGTATCACCGTATTCGGTGTATTGATTACCCTCATGGAAGTATCCTCATAGGGAATGGCGCCGATATCTTCAGCATGCACACTTGGTGAATAGAAGGTAGCTACCCTCGGTATTTTTTCCTGTAATAAGAGTAAAGTGGATTTTATCTGTACATCCGTTTCAAAACGATTCTGCATTGGCCTTTCCAAAAGAAGATATGAAAGCGATAAAAAACTCATTCCCTGGTGATGCGCCATAAAGGATTTTACAATGGCATGCGTTTGCTTCCTTGGTAAACGGGATGGGGTATAATCGATGGCTTCATAAAATCCGTATTTACTTTCAAAGCCCGCTTCTCTCAATTCAGTAGGTTGTTGAATGCATCTTCCGGCGCCACCATCAATGCCATAATGGTAGAGTAGGGAGAGATAACAAGGTCTTCGCTCAAGCCTCTTTTTAATCCAAGACCGGGAACACCGAATGCCCGGTACTGATAGTTGAGGCTGGTATCTACCATATTATACCCCGACTCAGAAA
>JANOTW010000561.1:0-1992 GCA_031416575.1 Ferruginibacter sp. | reverse complement strand
AAAGAGTGGTCAGAAGTAAAACAAGATAAAACAGGAAAAGCAAAAACCTATTTGGACGGAACTATTAAGACTAGGACATTCAGAAATCCATCACAACTGTTGAAGGTTATTCAGAAAAGAATAAAAATTAACATCATCGATAAATTCTCTCTACCCGATAATGTTCATGGAGGTGTTAAAAAAAGAAGTAACATAACCAATGCAAAAGCCCATCAGGGGAATAAGTATCTTTTCGAAACTGACTTGCAAGAATTCTACCCTAATATTAATATGAGCCGTGTTTACCAGACTTTTATTTATCTCGGATATTCGACACATATTTCTCATTGGTTGACCATCTTAACAACAAGAAAAAACGAATTACCACAAGGTAGTCCAACTAGTACTGGTATTTCAAATTTGGTATTTGTACAAACTGACTACAAAATAATCAAACTTTGCAAAGAAAATAATATTATATACACAAGATTTATTGACGACCTAACTTTTTCATCTCAACAGGATTTCGGGCATTTAATCTCCGAAATACTTAACACTGTAATTAATGATAATTTTAAAATTAGCCGCAGAAAAACAAATTATAGCGACGAACAAACTGTGACAGGAATAGAAGTTTTTCCGAATAAAATTGATGCCCCTCAAAAAATACTCGACAAGGCGAAATTAGAGATTGATACTAATGCAGACATAAAGCCTTATACCAATTACTTAAATAATATTCGAAAAACCAACAAGAGAAAACAAAAGGTCGCCACCCATAAAAGTAAAAGTATTGTTACTCTTGGAGGTCAGCACCCCACCAACATGTAGCGAAATGATTTTTTTTAGCAAATAAAAAATTACTCAAAAATTTTTTAAAGCAAGGGCCATCCCCATTAAAGTCTGTGGGAGGTGCAGGCACCATTCATTCAGTAACCCTTCTTTGGGCAGACAAAGCAAGACCCCATTTTTATCTTAACCACTCTAAAAACGGCAGGTTCCCCATAGCATGATTTAAAAACACTTTCGTTTATCTTTGTTAAAAGAGTACGTAATGAGAGAACTGGAAATAATTGTCAGGATATATAAAGAATTGATTTTAAAAATCGGGGAAAAAGGCATCCCCGTTAACATGCGGGTTAAATCCCTTGTTGGAACTGTTCAAGATGACCCGTTTAACAACTGGATTGAAGCTGAAATAAGAAAAGCCCTTCCCCCAACTTTTGAAGTTTTTCATTCTGGCTCACTTTCAACCCCGGATATTATTATTCGGGACAAACAAAATGGAACAATAGTCGGTTTAGAAATAAAAAAACTCATTCAAAAATCCAATGGCAGCGACTCAAGAGGGCTGACAATTGATTACAATAGCTCACTACCTTGTGGCTCGACATTGATTAAAGTTGGGATTGAGACTATCGTCATTCCCTGCTTTTATTTATTCGCCTTACTTGACCTGTTAAGCTTAAATATTGTAACGCTTATTCTTTTGGACGGGGATTTTCTTAATTACGATTTCGACCTTCATAAAGAAGCAAAGTATTCCAACTACACCGAATACAATCATGGCCCTTATGGCGAAGGTTCGATAAGACATAGAAAAATGTACACTTACCCAAACCCGCTAAATTCAAAAATCAGGGAGTTCCACATGCGGCAGATCCTTGTAGCAAAAAAAACTGATTTTGAAAAAATAAAGGATACTAAAAGCATTACAGAACAAATTATCAGAACTGACAAATATGGCAATTCATTTTTCTATTATCTGAAAGATGAAAAAAGCAATGCGAAAACAACTCTTAAAACACTTAAAACTTTAGAAGGCATATTTGACCTTTGTAAATCCCGGATCCCTAAAATACGAACATCGGGTGCCATACCTTCAATTCCTCTTTTGCCACCTTTGAAAGCTACCGGCAATGTTTAAAATTAAAGAGGAGGAAAAAACAGACTATACATATCTTGGACTTTTTTCAGGAGCGGGTGGACTTGACCTGGGCTTTGATCTTGCAG
>JANOTW010000560.1:0-11522 GCA_031416575.1 Ferruginibacter sp. | reverse complement strand
GCGCCATAAGTTTTGCTTTGTGCGGATGCTGTAATAGTTAGTGCCGCTGCCCCCACAGTCAGGGTTCCATAGGAATAGGTAATAATGTAATTAGCTGCTGTAAAAGTACCACCTGTTGGGGCTGATGGTACAATGGGATATGTGCCAACACTTGCTGTGTTTATTGACCCTGTACTCGCCAGGGTTACACTTCCGATTGTTTCTCCATTCAATAAACCGGACGAAGTAAATGCTGAAGTGCCCAGGGCTAAAGTAGCGCCATACGTTTTGCTTTGTGCGGTTGCTGTAATAGTTAGTGCCGCTGCCCCCACAGTCAGGGTTCCATTGGTATAGGTAATATTGTAATTGGCTGCTGTAAAAGTACCACCCGTTGGGGCTGATGGTATAATGGGATATGTGCCAACATTTGCTGTGTTTATTGACCCTGTACTCGCCAGGGTTACACTTCCGATTGTTTCTCCATTCAATAAACCGGTTGATGTAAATGCGGAATTGCCCAGGGCTAAAGTAGCGCCATAAGTTTTGCTTTGTGCGGTTGCTGTAATAGTTAGTGCCGCTGCCCCCACAGTCAGGGTTCCATCGGTATAGGTAATACTGTAATTGGCTGCTGTAAAAGTACCACCTGTTGGGGCTGATGGTACAATGGGATAGGTGCCAACACTTGCTGTGTTTATTGACCCTGTACTCGCCAGGGTTACACTTCCGATTGTTTCTCCATTCAATAAACCGGATGAAGTAAATGCGGAATTGCCCAGGGCTAAAGTAACGCCATAAGTTTTGCTTTGAGCGGATGCTGTAATAGTTAGTGCCGCTGCCCCCACCGTCAGGGTTCCATTGGTATAGGTAATATTGTAATTAGCTGCTGTAAAGGTACCACCTGTTGGGGCTGATGGTACAATGGGATATGTGCCAACACTTGCTGTGTTTATTGACCCTGTACTCGCCAGGGTTACACTTCCGATTGTTTCACCATTCAATAAACCGGATGAAGTAAATGCTGAAGTGCCCAGGGCTAAAGTAACGCCATAAGTTTTGCTTTGAGCGGATGCTGTAATAGTTAGTGCCGCTGCCCCCACAGTCAGGGTTCCATCGGTATAGGTAATACTGTAATTGGCTGCTGTAAAGGTACCACCTGTTGGAGCTGATGGTACAATGGGATATGCGCCAACATTTGCTGTGTTTATTGCCCCTGTACTCGCCAGGGTTACACTTCCGATTGTTTCTCCATTCAATAAACCGGTTGAAGTAAATGCGGAATTGCCCAGGGCTAAAGTAGCGCCATAAGTTTTGCTTTGAGCGGTTGCTGTAATAGTTAGTGCCGCCTGATTTATAGTAAATGAATTACTGGTTGCAGAAGTTAATCCTAAAGCGCTTACTGAAATAGTTTTAGCTCCTGCTGTGGATACAAATAAATTAGAAAATGATACTGTTCCATTGCCTCCACTGCTGCCAATATCTTGTGAAGTAGTTCCTGTAAGTGTTCCTGTTCCCGAGGCTATATTTGTTGTAACTATTACATTTGCAGCTAACCCCGTAGATGATGGGTTGTTAAACTGATCCTGTGTTATTATTATTGGAGTACCTATCACAGCTCCATATGTGGTAGTACCGGGTTGTGTAGAAAAAACTATTTTAGATGCATTTCCCACTACCTGGGATAAGGAACCTAAATTAGTAGTAGCAGTTAAATTATTTATAGAACCTGTAAAAGTTGGAAGTATATTGCCACTATTTGGAAGAGAAGCCCCATTGGTTGCCCTAACTGATAAGTTACTAATAGTGATTAGATCTAAATTACTTGTAGTTGCAACGGTTAAGGGAATGGTAATTGCAGTGGGTGCATGGTTGATAGTTCCAATTGTGATATCCCCAACGTTTGCATTTACCATAATACCACTTGTATTAAATTCCCAACCAGTCGGGGCATTCAGTACCAATTGAGTTACATTGGTAGCAAAATCACCTGATGCAACCTCCTGAATTTTGATATCTCCAGTCGTTGTAAAAGCTGGTGTTGCAGCATTGGAGGCTTTATCTGCGGAAATGCTTGTTCCCCCAGTTGCAGGAGTAACCGTAACCTGTGCTTTTGACAAAAAACCAAACAAGGAAAAAATTACAATGAAAGCTATCCTTGTAAATAAAGTAGCCCATTTGCCATTAGGCGACATATTGAAAAAAATAGGAAAAGGTAAGAATGCCTTTGAAATTTTAGCCAAAACCTCCGGGTAAAATTTCCTCATAGAAATATTTTTAGTCCGGGTAGTTCCGCCAACAATGTGGCTGGCTGCCACCAGTAGCACACACAAGTTCCTGGTAAATAATGATTTCCTTAAAGAATAAATCAATCCGCAGATTGAAGATATAAATGATCGTAAACTTGTTATCATATCCTTAAGTTTAGAATTGATAATGCCGGTACGCAATAAATGAAATTTATGTAAGGGTATGCATCAAATTGCGTAGGGCTAACGCCTGGGTATTATACACCAAGGATTTTAAATAAGAATGATTGGAGGCTTTAAAGATGGACTGCTATTAGCAAGTAGGGTTGCCTAAACAGAAGGATTTTTTAGGATTGGAACCTGGTTTGGATAGGGGGTTTTTTAAAGGATCTGAAGCTTGAAATAGTATATTTACTAAGATGTAAAGGAAAAACAAATATGTGGAATTTCCAAATGAAAAATAATTAATTGTTAACAAAAAGACTGATTAATCCCGTAAATAGATAACAAAAGAATTACCCCCCGGCTAACAACTATTACGAAATTTTCCACATCTCATTTTACTACTTATAAACCAAAGGAGATTATGATCAACTACAATTGCATGAACCCCTTTAAGAAGGACGAATAATTCATCCATAATTTGCAAGTGATAAAAAATAATGATTTTTTATTTTGTTCAATTGCGAAAAAAAATTCAAGAATCCCTCCCTAGCGGGGAACTATGCTTAATTGTAGCAATCAGTGTGGCTCATGGAAAACACCTCTTTTTTGCCACCCGTACAGTATAAACTAATTATGAAGCAACTTAATTGAGCTTTAACCATTAATTTACATCTTTAAATATTAACCACACAGGTAAAATAAAACCCGTCGCAAAACGATAAGCGCTTCATAAAAAACATCTGCCCATTTAATAAAATATTTTGTGATAATAATTAAAACCCATGTTCCTAATATCCCAATGTGGTAAAAACAAAATAAACGAGGTGTAAAAAATGGATTCGCTTACACATATTGCCCTTGGTGCCTGCATGGGGGAAGCCTTTGCCGGAAAAACCGTAGGAAGAAAGTCGATGCTTTGGGGCGTATTGGCCCAAAGTATTCCCGATATTGATTTTCTTGCCGCCTTCTGGATGGATACTACCGAAAATTTATTGGCGCACCGGGGATTTACCCATTCCCTTTTATTCTGTATCATCATCACTCCCCTGCTTACTTTTTATGCGGAACGGTGGCACAGGCCGCATAATATTTCATTTAGAAAATGGCTGGCATTTTTTGGGTCAGTTATTTTCGTTCACATATTCATGGATGCTTTTAATAATTATGGTGTGGGATGGTTTGAACCCTTTAGCCATTACCGCATTTCATTCAATGCGATTTATGTAGCTGATCCTTTTTTTTCTATCTGGCCGGGCATAGCATTAGTTGCATTGTTATTATTAAAAAGAAAACACCCAAAAAGAATTTTCTGGTGGAAGTTCGGCCTGGGCATGAGTTTTCTTTATCTATCTTACTGTATTGTAAATAAACTAAAAATAGATTCAGATGTCAGACAGATACTGGCCAAACAACAAATTGAACATACCAGGTATTTCACCACACCGGCGCCATTGCAAAACTGGCTATGGTATGTAGTAGCCGGAAATGACAAAGGTTACCATGTAGGATACCGTTCTTTATTCGACTCCGAGAAATCCATAGCATTTGAATATTTTCCACGAAATGATACATTACTTGCCCAGGTAAAAAATAATGAAGACCTGCATCAACTCATCCGTTTCTCCCGGCAATATTACACGGTAGAAAAATATGGTGACACCCTTGTTTTTAATGATCTTCGTTTTGAACAGGTTATTGGCTGGCACAGTCCACGCGAAAAGTTTGCATTTCACTATTACCTTCAATATCCACGGGAAAATGCCCTGGTAGTGCAACGCGGGCGCTTTGCCAAATGGGATTGGGAGGTGATGAATTCCTTGTGGAAGCGAATCAGGGGAAATTAATTTCTTTGCCGGAAGTAAAATGTAAATATATTAAATCCAAGCCTGAATAATTGATACGAGACCCATCGGAAAAATTGTTTTAAAATATTTTTAGTACGGATATGGCTATCACGGGTAACAGGCGTACAATCATTTACGATAATTTCCTGCAGCGTTTGTTCTACGTGTTTTGAGAATGAAGCATTTTTAACATCCAGGTTCAGTTCTATACTGGCGTATGCGCTAATGTCATTTAAATTATAAGAACCAATCGTCATCCACTTACTATCGCATACCGCTATTTTACCATGCAAAATATTATTTTGATATTCATATATCTCTACCTTATTTCGCAGCAGCCAGTCATACATGTAACGCTCCGCATTTTTAGCAACCACCAGGTCTGATTTACCTGCCAGTATCACTTTTATTTTCACTCCCCTGCCCACGGCCTTTTTAATAGACCGCTTCATAATATTGCCAGGTAAAAAATAACTGCACAAAATGGAGATATGTGAATTCGCCCCCACCATCATTTCAATATAGGTTTTTGAAATTTGGTTCTTTCGCCTCACCCAATCATTACGGCGCATTCTAACATCCGCCGCTACTTCATCCGGTTTAAAATCCAACTTTAAGGGTAGCTGGTTACATGGTACAAAGACGGTATCGGGTTTAAATCCCTTCCAGGTTTTCCAGCATAACACACACAGTTCTTTTACGATAAGGCCTTCCGTGAATAGCGCAAAATCAAGCCAGGCGGGCATGCCCGGCATATCGTTGTAGCGGTTACTGATATTTATTCCTCCTACCAAAGCAATGGCGGCATCCACTACTACTATTTTGTGATGCAGCCTTCTTCCGAAATAAAAATTATTACCTTTAAAAAGTGGTTCAAAAAAACGAAAATTAATTCCACCCTCATCCAATTGTTGAATGAATGAAGCGGAGATGGACTGAGACGCATATCCATCCGCCATTAAATATACCTTCACGTTACGCTTTGAAGCATCAAACAGCGCCTGGGTTATCTTCCTGCCCGTATCATCTTCATCATAAATATACACCTGCATGTGAATGGTGTCTTTTGCCCGCCCAATGATTTTTTCCAATAGCTCAAAATACGCCACACCACCCCTGATGAGTTTAACTTTGTTATGTGCCGTGTAAGAAGATGCTGATTTAATTGTATCCGCTGATGACATAAAAACAAGCTACTCAAAAAATTAATACAAATGATGATTTAATGAATTAGTTTTTTTAACCAAACACTTAAATTTCATTTTTTTTTAGAATAGGTAATAAGGTTACACTTGAGTAAACTATTACTTTTTTACTAAGGTTGACCAATGGAGTATTGTAAGTGGCTTGAAATTATTCGTGCCAAAGGATTACACACGACAACGAAAACTTTTCCGGCATCTCAAAATAAGAATCAGGTCATTTATAGCTTAGTGTAATTTATTAAACAAGTTTTTATATTTGATTAATACATCAAAAGGTTGGGGGCATTTATTGGATCATCGAACAACTCCTCCAAATCGGAAAAGGCCACTAATCCGGTACGGCAATAACTCCACTACAAAATTCAATAATCATAAAGTAAAAAACATTTTATTGAATTGAATACGGTAAGTTTTCAAAATTACCAGACTTTTGCACTCCCCGGATAATATGGAAAAAGCAAGTTGGCCATTACGAAGTCATTTACAGCCCTTGTAAAAACATCAATTAGTTTAAGATTTAAAATATCATATGGACCTATCAAAAATAAAATTAGTGGCGGCGGATATGGATGGCACATTGCTAAATGCCAGGCATGAACTAAGCCCGGGCTTTTTTTCCATTTTCAATAAAATGAAAAAAAAAGGCCTGTTGTTCGCCGCAGCAAGTGGACGGCAGTTCTTTAACCTCCTAAACCTGTTTGAAACAATACAGGATGATGTAATTTTTATTGCTGAAAACGGAAGTTATGTAGTGTATAAAGGTGAAGACATATTGGTACAGGCAATGGAACAGGAGGTTACAAAAGAGCAACTTTTAACAGCCAGGAAGATACCGGATAGTTATACAATTCTTTGTGGAAAGAAGCGGGCATACGTGGAAAGTGAAGAGCCGCGGTTTATTGAAAACGTAAAAATGTATTATGACAAATATGAAGTGGTGGATGATTTGTTGAAGGTAGAAGATGACCAGTTTTTAAAGATTGCAATCTGTGACCTGGCCGGGTCTGAAGGAAACAGTTACAATTTTTTCAGGCAAAAGAAAGATCAGTTACAGGTAAAAGTTTCGGGAACCATCTGGCTGGATTTATCACATAAGCTGGCTAATAAAGGAAGGGCTATTGAAGTACTACAAAAAAAATATGGTATCAGCATTGATGAAACGATGGTATTTGGTGATTACCTCAATGACCTTGAAATGATGCATCAGGCAAGCTTTAGCTATGCCATGGAAAATGCACACCCTGATATTAAAAACGCAGCCCGGTTTAAAACAAAAAGCAATGAAGAGGATGGGGTGATAGTTGTGTTGCGGCAAATGCTGAACGGTATGAATTATACCGCACAACGGGGAAATCAGTGAAATTTTATTTTGTTCCATAAAGAAACAAAACAGGTTACCCCCATCCCTTTCCCGAAAAATGCCGAAAGGTCGGCACAGGTCGGGATGTTCCAAAAGGGGGTAAAAACGGTTAAGTTAAAACGCAATTAAAGATCCCCAATGGTATTAAGTACAAGAGGGCGATGCAACGATGATGACCATAGCTTCTCTGCCGGGACAAAAAAACTGTAACTCACTTTTTTAACCCTTGCGCAGTATAAGAAGTATCGCCATTTTATTTGTTAGTTTAATATCAAACTTCTATTCAAAAAAAGGCATTCCTGGTATCGCGTATTTCTTCATCCCTGCTTCGTTTATTTCCACACCGATGCCTGGTTTTTCGGAAAGCGTAATAAAACTATTCTCTACCCAACTGCCATCGTACGTTACAATTTCTTTAAACATAGGATCGGTATGAAAATAAGATTGCCATTCCAGTATCATAAAATTGGGCACTGATGCGCATACATGGGCGGAAGCCATGGCGCCAAGAAACGAAGCTACCATGTGCGGGGCAAAGGGCACATAATATAAATTAGCGAGATTGGCTATGCGCTGTCCTTCGCCGAGGCCGCCGGCTTTTTGAAGATCGGGCATTATGATGTCAACAGCCCCTATCTCCAGCAATCTTCTGAAACCGTGAGCGAGGTAATGATTTTCGCCGGCACAAATAGGTGTGCTGGTGGAGTCGGTTATTTTTTTATAGGCTTCCACGTTTTCTGCAGGTATGGGTTCTTCCAACCACATCAGGTTTAAATGCTCCAGGCGTTTTGCTACCTGTTCACCGGTTACCGCATCGTAGCGGCCATGCATATCAACACATATATCAATGTTAGGCCCAACGGCTTCCCTTGCAGCCGTCATCTGGTCCACCATCCGTTGCAACTCCATGGGGCTTGCCGTCCAGTTGTATGCATCATATTTGCCGGGATCGGTTGCCTGGTCCAGGTCAAACTTGATGGCATTGAACCCCATTTTTTTTGATTTCAATGCTGCATCTGCAAAATCCTTAGGTGTAGGTAAATTGCGCTGGTACAATGCCGTGTCGCAATACACCCTGACCTTATCACGAAATTTGCCACCGAGCAGTTGATAGACTGGCAGGCCAAGCGCTTTTCCCGCAAGGTCCCACAAAGCCGTTTCAATAGCGGATAATACCGCTACATACATGCCTGATTGGGCGCCTTGAAAAAAACCGGATCTTCTGATGTCTTCAAAAAGGCGATGAACATTCAAAGGGCTTTTTCCTTTTATCCTGTTGCCAAAATTTTTTACAAGGTGATACGTACCGGGTATGGCATCCACGCCTTCACCGCAACCCCAGATATCCTGGTTGGTATATATTTTTACAAACACACTGCCTTTTACATAACCACATTTTATATCCGTTATTTTTAAATCGGACGGGGCAGAAGATTTGGGTGTTTTGTCAATGGCTGTTTCATATCCCCTGCCAAATGAAGCCAAAGGAACTAAAGGCGCCATAGCAGCAGCAATAGCGGCCTTGGTTAAAAAATTTCTTCTTGAAGTGGAATTTTCCATTGTATTATTTTAAGAAATGTAGAGAAATAAATTATGCGTACAATTGCATTTTCGGTGTACTTGCCCACCATATACTATTTTCAACCCTTTTACCAGCTACGTTCTTTCAGGAATTCCTGTATTTCTTCTTTAGGAACGGGAAGTTCGCTGATATGATCGTTCAGCCATTTGGAAAAGTCTTTCTCTATCTCTTCAGTCCAGCGGGCATCTATCTGGCCTGCAGTATATTTTCCTTCCTTTAGGCGCATGTGCCCAAACATATCCCTTAACCTAACTATTTCTGATGTCTTTACTACTTTTTCTGCCAAGTGGGGTGGAATAAAAATCACGATTCCCTGCTTGCCCAAAACAATATCCCCGGGCATTACCGTTACCTGGCGTATGCGTGTTGGTTGATTGATACCGATGATCATGGTATTTAAATCGCCTGTTGGATTGTGATAAGATGGATCGTAACTGGTGTAGTACGACGTGAAGCCGCCAATCTCCTTTAGGCCTTCCACATCTCTTAATGCCCCATCATATACAATTCCATTTCCGGTTTTGGCATAAATGGCATTACCTACGTTATCACCAATGGTCGGGCCATTTTTATGTGCGCCAAACTGATCAGCCACGTAAACATCACCCTTTACCAATATATCAACCGCCCAGGTATTTTGACCTCTCTTTCCTGCTTTTTTTCCCCTGGCATCAATGGCGGCCCATACATCAGGACGGGCAGGCATGAAAGTAGTGGTGACCGCCCGACCTACCAGCACACTGTCCGCATTTATTTGTAGCCAGCCTTCAGCTATCTGGTAACCATAGCCCGCATTTTTCATAACCGACCAGGCCTCTTCGGGGCTTACTAATTTCATACGCTTGATAATGTTATCAGCCACTTTGGGCCTGCCATCGGCAAACCGTTCGCCCTTCCATTCCGGGGTTAAAAAAATAAGTTCTTCTTTAGAAATTTGCTGTGAATTTGCTTGCTGGTAAAAAGAAAGAAGCAAGAAGATGAATAAAAGAAATTTTAATTGCGGCATAGCAAATAGTTTAATGATGAAAAAATTATTGTACCGATAAATGATCTTGTTTTTCTTTTTTTATTTCTGGTTTATCTTCCTCCGGCAAACGGTTATGCCACCAACTGGAAAGAAAGGAACCTGTTACATTCATCATCGGGCCAAAAATAGCGGGGGCTAATCCTACTGTTGCCATCTTACCCATAGTTATTGCCAGCCCCGATGCAAGGCCGGCATTTTGCATCCCTACTTCCAGCGCAATGGTCCTGCAATCCCGTTCATGAAATTTTAAAATCCTGGCCGACCAATAACCGAGGAAATATCCGGCTACATTATGAATAAAAGTGGCTACAATCAGCAAGCCCCCAACTTTTAATAAATTATCCCTTCCTGCGGCTACCATCACCGTCAATATTAAAGCGATACCTGCCATAGAAACAATTGGCATGGCCTTATCAAGCCAACTGAATTTGCCGTGCAGCAGGTAATGAAACAGCAGGCCGCCAACAATTGGCAGTATCACGATTTTTGTAATGTCCCATACCATCGCCCAAAAATCAATTTCCACGAAACTGCCCCCCAATAAACGCATGAGCAAGGGCGTTAAAAAAGGGGCAAGCAAAGTAGATACCGTTGTAACGGAAACGGATAACGCCAGGTTCGCCCTTGCCAGGTACGACATTACATTCGATGCCAATCCGCTGGGGCAGCAACCCACTAAAATAATTCCGGCAGCAATCTCCCCGGGGAAATTAAATAGTTTGGCTACCGAAAAACCAATGAGCGGCATAATGGTATAGTGACAAACTATTCCAACAATAATTCCTTTGGGCATGCTTACAACACGGGCAAAATCTTTCAGGCTTAATTCCGTGCCCATGCCAAACATGATAACCTGGAGCAATGGAATGATAAGAGCGGAAAGTTTAAAATCGCCAATAGTAATAAAATAGCCCGGGTAATACATGGCAACACTCACTACTGCCAGTATAATAACCGTGAAAGATAATCCCCTCAATATTTTATTACCCCTGAAAGCAATGGCCAGGTTAATAAAAAAAAACATCAATATCCAGCCACCCCAATCATTCAGTTGCTGAACGGTAACAAAAATATAGGCTACGAGGAATGCCGCACCCAGTATATAAAAAAAACTATAGATTGATTTCTTTGCAGATGGCATAATGGTAGATAAAATGTTATTTATTTTGGAACATTAAACAGGTTAAAAAAAACTAACGGGTAATCGTGATCGCTCTTTTGCTTATTTCTAAAAGGTGTAAAAAAGTGATTTATATTTTTATGAACCCAACTGAAGTGCTACTATGCTGCACAACGGGTAAATCAGTGAAATTTTGTTTTGTTCAATAAAAAAACAAAACAGGTTACCCCCATCCCTCCCGATGAACCGGGACAGGCTTTCCCGAAAAATGCCGAAAGGCCGGCACAGGTCGGGATGTTCCAAAAGGGGGTAAAAATTGTTAATTCAATACGCAATTAAAGATCGCCAATGGTATTAAGTACAAGAGTACCCAAATAAACCGGGGCTGATGTTTCGCTAATTACAACTCCAAAATTTAGAGGTGATTCATTTTCAAATGGCGGACTGCTTTTTGAAAGGTGGCGTTATTTGAAGACCCTGTTTTGCCCCCAACCCCTAAAGGGGAGGTCTTCGGCCAGTTCATTACCTACGCCTAAAGAATCGCTCATTATAACGTAATTAAAGTTGCCCATTGATATTCAGTATAAGTCCCGATTCAAGTGTAACATCGGGATGCCGACAAATACTGTCGGCAAGCGATGCAACGATGACGCCATGAAATACTTTCGCCCGGACAAAAAAAAATAATTTAACAGGCTTTACATCTGCGGCAGGAGATTGTTTTAAATATTAACTCCACGTCCTGTCATGCGATCTTTTTTCATCCCACTCCGGTGTTGGAGCAAAATAACTTTTATCTGTAGCGTGCAGGTGCTTTTTAAGTTCCTCCTCATTTAATTCAATGCCTAATCCCGGTGCGGTAAGTGGAACGGTAGCAAAACCTTTGGTAATCAATTTTCTTCCATCTGTAGTTTTTACCAAACTTTCCCACCACGGCAGGTCAACAGAATGATGCTCGAGCGCTAGAAAGTTTTGCGTGGCCGCGGCGCAATGTACA
>JANOTW010000559.1:0-4980 GCA_031416575.1 Ferruginibacter sp. | reverse complement strand
GGGGCTGGGGGTGAGGTCAAACGCAGGGTTAAATGCCCAGATTAAAAACTGCCACCCTGCCAAGTTAAAAGGTGTATACTGCGTTTGTTGCGCTTTAGAGCAGGATGAATTTGGGATGCACCCTATTCAACCATTTACCACCCGAAAGTACCCTGATACATTAAACTCGTCGAATAACTCCCCTTCCGATGTTGGGGGCTATAAACCTTCATATAATTTAATATACTGCCGTGTACTGGTTTCCCAACTAAAATCCAGTTTCATGATAACAGCCAATATTTTCCTTAACAGCTTAGGCTGGCTATACATTTCCAAAGCCCTGTGTATTGAATAGGTGATATCCCCAACAGTGGCATCATTAAAGCGGATGCCGTAGCCGCCCGGGTCGCCAAAATCAATCACTGTATCCCGCAATCCCCCCGTGTTTCTAACAATGGGGATAGTGCCGTACCGCATGGCATACATTTGATTGAGGCCACAGGGTTCAACCCTGCTCGGCATTAATAAAAAATCGGCGCCTGCATACAATTGATGGCTTAGTTTTTCATTGTAACCGATTTTTGAATTATAATATCCCATCAGTTGGCCCTTCATATTTTCAAGTTCCCACTCGACGGAAGATTCCCCGCTTCCCAATACTAAAAAATTCATTTTACCTTCCAAATGATATACTGAATCGTAAATAACCTGCGGAAGCAAATCGGCCGCTTTTTCATGCACCAACCGCCCGATAAAAATAAACAACGGCTTTTCAATATCTAAATTAAATAAATCGCATAACACCTTTTTATTGGCCAGCTTGCCTTTGTCCGCATCCTTTACACTAAAGTTGGGATCTATATAATTATCAATCGCAGGGTCCCATACAGCAGCGTCTATCCCATTTAATATCCCGGTACATTTGCCTTTTTCATATTCAAATAAATTTTCCAGTCCGTTTGCATTGTGCCGCAATTCTTCCAGGTAACTCTGGCTTACGGTAGTAACTTTTCTTACGCATTTAACCGCACTGGCCAGGGGATTAATGTTATTCCGCCAATCCAGTTTGCCCCACTCCCAGCTATCCCAGTTGGGAATATACCTTGATTTATCCCAGCCCATCACACCCTGGTATTGCGCATTGTGTATGGTAAGCACAGTGGGTACGGAAGATAAATGGCGGTAACCGAAACAATGTTGCATCATAAACGGGACAAGCCCTGCCTGGTGGTCATGCACATGTACAACATCCGGCCGGTGCTGCCATTGGGATAACCAATCTACCACCGCTATCTGAAAGGCTGTAAACCGTTCCGTATCATCACTATAACCGTAAACGGATTCCCGGTCTAATAATCCATTAATATCCACCAGGTACAGATCAAATCCAAGCTTATTTGTTTTTTCCTTGATGATGGTATAATTAAACCAGAACTCCCCCATTGCGAAAGAGCCTTTATGAACGATATCAAAATCGTGTTCGTACAAGAACTTTGTACGGTACATGGGCATTACTACTTTGGCGATATGCCCCAGGTTATTTTGGTATTTGGGGAGTGCGCCAACTACATCACCTAATCCGCCTGCTTTTGCTACAGGATAACATTCGGCGCTAACGTGTATTATTTCCATTGAATATCCGTATTGTTTACCACTTCAAATTAAGAAGGTTTTTGTTACAAACAAATTAAGTAATGAAAATTTTTCCTAATGATAAAAATATTCTACTTTCAGCAACTTAAAAACAACGATTGAATTATGAGCCAACCAACCATTACGCAAGAAACGACCAAATGGTCGCAATTTGGAACCCTGATCACCGTCTTTTTTTTCTGGGGATTTGTAGCAGCCAGCAATGGTATTTTAATTCCATTATTTAAAGAAAAATTGAGTTTATCACAAACACAGGCACAGCTTATTGATTTTGCATTTTACGTAGCTTATTTTGTAGGTTCCATTATTTACTTTGCCGTAGGCAAAGTGATCGGGCAAGACCCATTGAATAAAATTGGTTATAAAAATGGGATCATCTATGGCTTGATAGTTTCCGCGATAGGTACATTGCTATTTTACCCGGCAGCGGAATATCAATCCTATCCATTACTACTTTCAGGATTGTTTGTAGTAGGCCTTGGTTTTTCGCTGCAACAAACCTCCGCCCAGCCATTCGCCATTGCATTGGGCGCCCCTGCAACCGGTTCCCAGCGCTTAAACCTTGCAGGAGGCATCAACAATTTGGGTACTACCATCGGGCCTGTAATTGTCAGCTTTGCAATTTTTGGCGCCCTGTCGGAAGATGCGGCGAAAAATGCGACCATTGATTCGGTAAAAGCCCCTTACCTGATTTTGGGCGCTGTTTTTTTATTGTTCGCATTTATTTTCAAAATGGCCAATATGCCAAGCGTAACCAATACTGAAAAGATGGAAAAAGGGTTTGCCGCCCTAAAGTACCCGCAATTGGTATTGGGCATGATTGCCATCTTTGTATATGTGGGTGTAGAAGTAACTATTGGAAGTAATTTAGGAGAATTGTTAAATAAGAAATTCGGGATGGATTCATCCAACAACTCGCATTACATTTCCTTGTTTTGGGCTAGTATGATGATAGGAAGATGGGCAGGGGCGGTAGCTGCTTTTAATCCTCCCAAAAACCTGAAAACCATACTTTCCATCATAATGCCGTATGTAGCATTTGGAATTTATTTATTGGTAAATATTTTAAGGGGCAGCGATGTTTCGGAATTATATGTTTACGCTATCTGTATTGCCGTGATGATAGCCGCTTACTTTTCAAGTGGCGATAAGCCGGTAAAAATGTTGATTATTTTTTCATCTTTAGGAGGAATCGCCATGCTGATAGGGTTATTTACTTCCGGATATGTTTCTTTATTCGCCTTTATAAGCGGCGGGTTATTTTGTAGTGTAATGTGGCCATGTATTTTTTCACTGGCGGTTGCGGGCCTGGGAAAACATACTTCTCAGGGTTCCGCTTTTTTAATCATGATGATTTTAGGAGGCGCTATCATACCATTGGTTCAGGGTAAAATAGCCGATGTAATTGGTATAAAAGAATCTTATTGGGTGGCATTCGTATGCTTTGTATATCTCGGTTGGTTTGCAATAAGGGTTAAAACGGTTTTACAAAAACAAGGGATTGATTTTGATGCGCAGGTAGGTAGCGCCCATTAAAATTTCGTATTTGCCAGGATTAAGCAGGGAACTGCTATTTTTTGATTTTTAATAATTTTTTATTTCGTTATGAAAAAGAAATACGCAGTAGGAATTGATGTGGGGGGTACTACCACCAAGTTTGGTATTGTAGATCGAAATGGAAAGATACTTGAACAGGACCGTGTGCCCAGCAATGAACATGAAGTAGTGGAGGATTTTATTGATGACCTGTATGCCAAGCTATTTCCAATGATAGAAAAAGCCGGAGGCACCGGCAATTTTGTTGGCATTGGTATGGGCGCACCCAACGGTAATTTTTATTCAGGTACCATTGAGTACGCTCCAAATTTAAAATGGAAAGGAATTATACCCATCGCTGAATTGATGGAAAAAAAATTCGGGATGGTTACCAAACTTACCAATGATGCCAATGCGGCCGCGGTAGGGGAAATGATGTACGGGTGCACTAAAAATATAAAACATTTTATTACCATTACCTTAGGTACCGGCGTGGGCAGTGGCATTGTAATAGATGGAAAAATCGTTTTGGGGCATGACGGCTTTGCAGGCGAACTGGGCCATACCATAATTCGCCCGGGAGGAAGGATGCATAAAGGCACCGGCATGAGGGGCAGCCTGGAATCTTATGCTTCGGCAACGGGTGTACGTGAAACGGCCATAGAAATGCTGACTGCACACCCTGAAGCAGAGAGCCTTTTACGCAATTACAGCATCAATGAACTTACCAGTGAAACAGTGTATGATTGTGCGATGCAGGGAGATACGATTGCCAATCAAATATTCGATTTTACCGGGCAAATACTGGGAGAATCCCTGGCTAATTTTGTAATGTTTTCATCGCCTGAGGCCATCGTTTTATTTGGGGGCCTTACCAAGGCAGGCAACCTGTTGCTGCACCCTACCCGTAAACACATGGAAGCAAACCTGCTATCGATCTTTCAAAACAAGGTGAAATTGTTGTTTAGTGAATTAAAGGAAGCCGATGCCGCCATATTAGGCGCAAGCGCTTTGGTGTGGAAGAAGAAGGCGTAAGATGGTTGGCCGTTGGTCGTTGTTTGTCGTTTGTTGTTCGTTCCTCCGTGGTTGGTATCCTCACCGTACACCGTCTATCTCTTCCTCCGTGGTTGGTGTCCGCACCGAACACTGCATATCTCAGGCGCAAGGCACCTGCCCTATGCCCTGTTGTTACTAAGTTTGCAACTATAAGAAACATTCATGCTTTAAATAATAGTAACAAGTGTAAACACGGCCGGGGCCATGCGCCGGTATGAAAATTTTTACAATTTTTTAAACCGTGGTATTATCATTTAATTGCGGGCTGCCTGTCAAATCCGAACCATGATATTTTAAACAGCAGGGATAGCGGTAAATATATACTGCACAACGGGTAAATCAGTGATATTTTGTTTTGTTCAATAAAAAAAATAAAACAGGTTACCCCTATCCCTCCCGATGAACCGGGACAGGCTTTCCCGAAAAATACCGATAGATCGGCACAGGTCGGGATGTTCCAAAAGGGGGTAAAAATTGTTAATTTACAACGCAATTAAAGTTCCCCAATGGTATCAAGCACAAGTCCCGATTCAAGTGTAACATCGGGATGCCGACAAATACTGTCGGCTAGCTATGCAACGATGTTGAGCAAGGAAATATTGCCTGGACAAAAACTTGTATATCGAAATCCCGATTTTTCGGGAAACCACATTGCTTCTCTGCCTGGACAAAAAATCTTATTCACGTTTTTATCCGTTGTGCAGTATAGCTCCTCCTGCTTTTGTTTCAGTACCTTTCTTCTATCATCCTTTTTAC
>JANOTW010000558.1:0-2223 GCA_031416575.1 Ferruginibacter sp. | reverse complement strand
TCAAAAGTTCCGCGATCTTTCTTACCAGGGTTTAATAGTGGCGCACGGCGACATGCTGAATGGCTATGGTTTATTCCTGAAAGAAAATAAATTGTATTTCCAGGTAAACCAGGGCGGCAAGCCTTATAGTGTAAACAGCGAGGTATTGCCCGTTGCAGGTAAGCTGTCATTTCGTGCCAGTTTACTGAAAGATGGTGCGATGGGCCTTTCCATTAACAATAAACAGGTTGCCAACGCGGTTTCAACAGGTTTGTTTACACAGCCGATGAAAACAGGATTAAGGGTTGGCGCAGATGATAAGCCGGCAAGCGGTAAAGTGGCCGATTACCCGGATACCTTCCGGTTACGGGCTGCTTTGACAAGCGCTAAATTAGAAGTTTATACACCAGGGTCACCTAAGAGCATGGCGGCGGCGGGCAAGCCTGCAATTTCAAAAGTAATAGTGATAAAGTCGGTTAAAGATGTAATGAAGTATGATAAGCCATTAATAACAGCAAAAGCGGGTACGGTGATCCAGATTATTTTCCAAAATCCCGACCACATGCAACACAACCTGGTTTTGATTAAACCAAATACACTTGAAAAAGTAGGTGCGGCCGCAGATAAGCTGGCAAAGGATGCTACCGGCACGAAACTTAACTATGTTCCAAGAATCCCTGAGGTGTTAAAGGCTACTCCGCTTGTGAACCCCGGCGGTAAATTTACCCTTACATTTACGGTACCAGATACACCGGGGGATTACCCTTTTGTTTGTACTTTCCCTGGCCACTGGCGTATAATGAACGGTATATTAAGGGTAACGAAATAAGAAGGGGGGATTATATATACACCATTGTTAACTTATTGACAACCATTAAGAAATGACTGCAAATTTTCAGGGTCAAGCTCCCCTCTCTTTTGGAGAGAGCCTGTCCCGATTTTTCGGGAGGTTGGGGGGTGAGGTCAAACGCAGGGTTAAATAAACCAATATTTAATAGCTGACAACTGTTTAATTTTAAAAGTGTATGCTGCTTTTGTTGCGCCACCAGAGCAGGAAGAATTTGCGATGCACCCTTTTGCGCAGACATTTCCACCATCGGTTGGTGGGTTATTTATTGTTGATGTTATACTTTAAGTCTAAAGGTGGTTATGAACCGGTAATTCCAGAAGAAAGACCAATGTTTACACTTATTATACTTCGCAACGGATAAAAACGTGAATAAAATTTTTTGTCCAGGCTGTGAAGCAATGGGTATCATCCTTGCATCGCCCTCTTGTACTGCATACCATTGGGGATCTTTAATTGCGTTTTAAATTAAAATCGGGCTATTTTATTTGGTTGTCAAACAAAACAAAATTCACTAATTTACCCGTTGCACAGTATAATAATTCAAAAAATAATATGGCCATACAAGTTAAATTCGGTGTCACCACCTGGCTCTGGACCTCGCCTTTTACAACAGGTTCAATTCATGAACTATTCCCAAAGATTGCGGAAATGGGATTTGATGCAGTGGAAATCGCGGTAGAAGATCCCGGGTTAATTGATGCGAACGCTGTTAAAAAAGGATTGAAGGAATATGGCTTGCAGGCGGTTGTTTGTGCGGCTTTTGGCCCAACCCGCGATCTTACGAATGATGATCCTGCCATTCATCAAAATTGTTTTGCCTACATCAGGTCATGTTTTGATTTATGTAATGAATGGGGAACTACCTTTTTGGCCGGCCCCATGTACTCAGCCGTAGGTAAAGCAAGAATGGTCCCTCCCGAACAAAGAAAAAAGGAATGGGAACTGGCTGTTAAAAACCTGCGCATTGTATGCGGGATGGCAGGTGAGAGAAACCTTGAGATAGCATTAGAGCCATTAAACAGGTTTGAGTCTGACCTGGTAAATACTGCCGGCGATGTTATTCGGCTGATTGATGATATTGCTCATCCTGCCGCTAAAATAATGCTGGATGGCTTTCACATGAACATTGAAGAACAGGATATCGAAAAAGCTATTTTTAGCGCCGGGGACAAACTCATTCATTTCCAGGTATCGGAAAATTACCGGGGTACACCCGGCACAGGCCAAACCCGCTGGGATGCTTATAAGCGGGGTCTGGAAGCGATAAATTATAATGGAGTGGTATCCATCGAAAGCTTTACACCGGAAAATAAAGAATTAGCGGGGGCCGTTTGTTTCTGGCATCCAATGGCGGAGAGCCAGGATAAGTTTGCATCGGAAGGCTTGCGGTTTTT
>JANOTW010000557.1:0-3949 GCA_031416575.1 Ferruginibacter sp. | reverse complement strand
TGTTGATCACAATGATACAAGAATTCATTTATTTGAAGACTTGTATTTAAACTTAGAAATGGGATACAGTAATGAAAATTTATGTTATGTAAATTTATGTTTGTTTCATTTTTTATCGTCCTTTATATTTAATGAAAACTACAATCTTGCAGATAAAAAACAAAGCATTGATACCGTAAATATTTCTATTGGTTTTATGCAAAAACATATGGATGAAATGCTGACATTGAAAGCAATGGCGGAGTGGGTAAATTTATCAGGGTCTCATTTTTCTTTTGTTTTCAGAAAGAAGACCGGGTTTTCACCAATAGAATATTTCAATCATCTTAAAGTACAGAAAGCCTGTCAGTATTTATTATTTACTGATTTAAGAGTAAAAGAAATAGCAGATAAACTAGGAATAGAAGATCCCTATTATTTTACAAGAATATTCACAAAAGTGATGGGAATGTCACCCGCAACATACCGAACTAAAAGAATAAATTAATAAGTTAATGGCCTGTAAAAATACCTTCCATTTCTTCAAGTGTTTTACCTTTTGTTTCCTTTACTTTATACCATACAAACAGAAAGCCTACAATGCAAACAACCGCATAAATATAGAATGTCTTGTCTTGCAGCCTGCTATATAAAATCGGGAAGGTAAAAGTTAAAATAAAATAAGCAGCCCAAAGGCAAAGCACTGCTACAGAAATGGCAGCAGCCCTTACTTTGTTGGGGAAAATTTCGGAAATTAATACCCAGGTAACAGGTGCCAAAGAGGTAGCATATAAACCGATAGCGGCCAATAGGAACCATGAAACATTCGCAGACCTAACCCCCAGCAAATTCGCTATAATTATATACAATATTGCTAATCCTCCGGCACCAATCAGCATTAGAGGCTTTCTACCCAATTTATCTACCAACGACATTGCTAAAATGGTAAAGACTAAATTTATTCCCCCTATGAAAACAGTTTCTAACAACTGGTCATCTTTTGAGAAACCAATACTTTCAAATAACACAGCAGTATAATTAAATACTACATTTATACCGCACAATTGCTGAAAAACGGCAAGTCCAATTCCGATCAATACAGCAGGAAAAACTGCTTTTCCAAAAACTGATCTGTATGAAATTTTTGAATTTGACGTAATAGTTTTATCCATACTAATTAAAGATTCTTCCGCATAATTCTTACCCCCAATTTTACTTAATATTTTTTGAGCCTTGTCTCTTTTCCCTGCCTGTAAAAGCCACCTTGGACTTTCCGGCAACCATAACACTCCAATAACAAACAAGGTGGAAGGTATTACCCCTAAACCAAACATCCAACGCCATGCTTCCGTACCACTATTCCGCAAAGAATAATTTACAAGATTGGTAATTAAAATACCAATTACAATGGTTAGTTGATTAATTGCAACCATACGCCCTCTAATATGCGATGGAGTTACTTCTGCAATATATAATGGAGATAACATCGATGCCATTCCCACTCCAATACCAGCGATAAATCTTGCAAAAATAAACATCGTAAGACTATTAGCCGTTGCCATCCCTATCGATGAAATAGTGAATATGGAAGCTGCAGTTAATAAGCCATACCGCCTTCCATATTTCTCGGCTACCCCTCCAGCTACCAGGCAACCAATAATTGCCCCCAAGGCAAGGCAACCTGTAGTAAATCCTTCCCAATATTCGTTTAACCCAAATTGTTCTTTCAAAAATGGTAAAGCACCAGAAATAACTGCAAAATCAAATCCAAATAAATAGCCTCCTAATGCAGAGATAAAAGAAATCGCTATGATATAATGAATATTAAATTTACCAGTAATCGTATTCATATATATTTATTGATATAAAAAGTAAGCAAGTTGCAAAATCCGTTATTTAAAAACCAATATGTTATTTTAGGAGCTAAAATTAATAACTGTTATTTCAATTAATAATTCAGGTTCGTAATAATCAATTTATTACAAACCTATTAACAGTTATTTTTTCACAGATTTAATAACGTATAGTTTTATAAAATTAGACCAAACGTAATTATTTTTAATGGATATAAAAAGCATAAAGATGGACTATTTTACGAAATGTATCTTTCGTAAACATTACTTGTAATAGAAAATTCTGGCAGTTATAGATTGCACTTATTTTATTTAAAACCAATTCTTTGTTTGCAAGGGAAAACACCTAAAAAAGCGGAGTTATTCAAATACAGGTTTGTAACTATCATATTGGCTTCTAACAACCTCATGTTGATAGCGTGTTATAAGTTAATTAAATGATTATCAAGTGTTTTTAATGATTCTAATTACGGTTCTATCAACATTCTATCAACAAAATGAGGGTTATTTTACAGTGATTGGTTGATAGAATCAAGAATGTGTGTAATAATATTGAATTATAGTACTTAAAATACTCTTAGTTTACTCTTAAAATTCTCTTATTACTCTTAATTTATTTGAACGTTTACCTTAACAAATACTGGGGCATAAAACAGCTTTATAAAAACGTCTTTTTTTACGGCGGTTTGTCTAAAAACGTCTAAATAAAACGTCTAAAACGTCTAATTCTTTTTCCAAATTCTACCATTTAGACTAATTCTTTTATCTCTTTTCATTGCTTGCAACATATTCTTTACTTTGGCTCTTTTTTGAGATTCTGCAAGAACATCTGATAGTTTGGGGATTAGTAACGACTCAAAATCTTTTCTTGTTCCTTCACCAAATTTACCAAGAAATGATTCTATCATTTTTTTATAATGCTCATCATCAAATGCTTTATTTTTAATGTAAGCCGCCTTATCATCTGTGGCCGCTGCAACGGAAGCCGCTACAAAATAATTTGGTTTGCGACCTTCAATTAATTTTTCCCTTTTAAGCATCGAGGCTGCATCATCTGTAATGGATAATTTTTTTTGAACCCTATCCACTAAAACAACCTGGCTTAAAGGCAAATCTTTTCTTTCAATTAAAAGTTTAGAATAATTTTCATCTATTGAGTGACCGTATAATTGTAATATTACTCTTTGGGGTTCGGAAGATAAATAATCAGGTAAAGGGAAATATCTATTTCGTTGTGCTAAGTACATTGTATGAATACCATAACCTAACCTGTCTATCATTCCTAAATTTACCATTGTATGCATTAGCCAACCAGGTATTTCTGTAACGCTCCGGTGTTTTTTCACCGCTTGAATAATCATCCGGGCTACCCTCGTAAAAGCTACCTGCATTGGAAAATATTAATTTATCTACCTGTTCGGTTACAATTATACGGCTATGAAAAGAATAATCCTGATGGGCTATACAATTGTGCATAGCCTCTAAAATTGTTCTTGTATCGTATTTATTAACTGTGGTGGCCAATAATTCATTATCCGGAAAAAACTTGTATTTCACATTGCGAATGTTCTGCAATACTTTGGTTGTATTTAAAAATAATGGAGTACCAAAATGTTCGTAAGCCTTTTCCTGTGATTCTAATTTCCAGGTTATTTCTGCAACTGCCGGAAGCAGGTAATGAGATGCTTCTTCTTTGCCTAAAAGGATAATGGCAGTGTTAGTTATTTTTCCATTGATGTTTATTTTGGCTTTGTCTAAAAAAGTAAGCTCATCCCAACTGTCAATTTCATCAGCAAATGAGGCTTTGGTATTTTTTTCTTTAAACTTCTCTCTTGCCAATTTTATGGCATCAGGTACTAAATCGTTAATGGTTGCCTTGTCAATTATTTTTGCACTCCAATCTTCCTGAGAATTATAAATGATGCGGATTAAATCAATATGCTTTCTTAAATCTGTTTTATGGCTGCCAATACGAATGTATGGTATGCCCTTAAAGCTGGTAGGTTCTGTTTTTGCAGCAGGAATGCGAACCAACACTATATGCTTACTGTTTGCATCAAACTCGAAAATTTCTATATTAACTTTAGGGTTAGTAAGGTTACGAAGCCATAATTCCA
>JANOTW010000556.1:0-5071 GCA_031416575.1 Ferruginibacter sp. | reverse complement strand
ACAAAAAGACTTTGCATATTGCTAATTGCCAATTGCCTGTTGCTAACGGCTTCTATTGCCCAGCCAAAAAAAGTAGTGGCGGATAAGATCATTGCGGTGGTGGGCGATAAAATTATATTGAAAAGCGATATTGACAATAGTATCCAGGATTTGGAACGCCAGGAAATGGCGGTCCCGCCAAACGCCAGGTGCCTCACCCTGGAGCAGGCCATGGGAATTAAAGCATTGGTGTTGCAGGCCGAAAAAGATTCATTGCCTGTAACGGAAGAAGAGATAGCTGGTGATATTGATAACCAGATCCGTTATTTTATCGGCGCTTATGGATCAAAGGAAAAACTGGAAGAAATTTCAGGCAAAACAGTTTACCAGTTGAAAGAAGATTTTAAGGAAGGTTTCAGGGATAGAAAACTTGCAGGTGCGATGCGCAATAAAATTGTAGAAGGCATAAGGATCACGCCAAAAGAAGTAAATATCTATTTTGATAAATTACAAAAAGATAGTTTGCCGTTTTATGAAAGTGAATTGGAACTTGGCCAGGTAGTAAGGTATCCAAAGGCCAGCCGCGAAGCGGAAGAATATAGCCTCGATCAGTTGAAAGAATTTAAAACACAATTGGAGAGTGGCAGAAAGGATATGAAAACACTGGCGGCGCTGTATTCAGATGATCCGGGAAGTAAGGATAAATCGGGCGAATATGAGCTTAACCGTAATGAAAAGCAATGGGACCCTGTATTTATGGCCAAGGCTTTTTCATTAAAAGAGGGGCAGATATCAAGCCCGTTTAAATCAAGGTTTGGATATCATATCGTTCAAATGGTAAGCCGTGCCGGGGATGATGCTACCGTTCGCCATATATTAAAGATTCCACAGGTAACCAAAACGGAGTTGGACGAAGGCATTCAAAAATTGGATACTGTAAGATCAAAATTAATAGCCGGAACTATGCAGTTTGGAGAAGCGGTAAGCAAGTTTAGCGATGATGATGCCAGTAAGTTTACAGGTGGCAGAAAAACAAATGCGGAAGGCGGCACCAATATCACCATTGACCAGTTGGATAAAGACATGGTGGTAATGATGAAAGACCTTAAAGTAGGGCAATACTCGCAACCAACAGAGTTTACGGATGAAAAAGGCAAGAAAGGCGTTAGGATCGTTTACCTGATGAGCAGAACGGAACCACACCGGGAAAATATGAGGGATGATTATAATAAAATAGCTCAAAGGGCATTGGAAGAAAAAAAGAATGAGTCGCTGGAGAAATGGTTCAACCAGAAAATTTCAAGTTATTATATCATGATAGACAGCGAATATAAAAACTGCGACGAAATGAAAAAGTGGTCCACATCGGCGAATGCAACGGCTGCGGTAAAGTAATAACAAATTAAAAATAATTAAAAGCGTTCCGATAACAATCGGAACGCTTTACTTTTGCAGGCAAGGTTGTCTGAACTGGGATTTTTATGATTTTTGTGATTCAAATGAGTTATTATACAAGGGATAAATTATTGATATTTTATTTTGTCCCCAAAACAAATAAAACAGGCTACCCCCATCCCTCCCGATGAACCGGAACAGGCTTTCCCGAAAAATCGGGATGTTCCAAAAAAGGGTAAAATTTATTAATTTAATTCCGATGCATCGGGAGCCCAATGGTATAATGTACTCCCGATTCAAGTGTAACATCGGGATGCCGAAAGTAGGCAAGTGACACAACGATGATGTCCATTGCTTCTTAGCCGGAGCAACAACTAGTAAATCATCATTTTATCCCTTGTGCAGAATAATTGCAAAATAATAAAACGGGCTGTTACATATCACAATAATCAATTCAATCATAAAAATCATAGTTCAGACAATTAAATAAAAAACTTTGATAGATAAAAAACAACTTAAACAGGAACAAAAAACGGTATTGGTAGGTGTAATAACCTCCTCCCAGTCGGAACAACAGTTGACTGAATACCTGGATGAACTCGCGTTTTTATCAGAAACCGCCGGTGTAATGGCCGTAAAGAGGTTCACCCAAAAATTGGCACATCCCGATAGCAGGACATTTGTAGGAAAAGGTAAGCTGGAGGAAATAAAAAAATATGTAACCCTTCACAGCGATGTGGAACTGGTAATATTCGATGATGAATTGACAGGTTCGCAAATTCAAAACATAGAGAAGGAACTGGGCGTAAAAACCATTGACCGCAGCGACCTGATATTGGACATCTTTGCAAGCCGTGCAAAAACCGCCCAGGCAAAAACACAGGTTGAGCTGGCGCAATACCAATACATTTTGCCAAGGCTGAAAGGGATGTGGAAACACCTTGAGAGACAGGGAGGTGGCGTAGGTACCAGGGGACCAGGTGAAACTGAAATAGAAACCGATCGCCGTATCGTGAAGGATAAGATCAGCCTGTTACGGAAACGCCTGATTGATATAGACAGGCAGGCCTTTACCCAGCGCCAGGAAAGAGGCGAATTTATAAGGGTTTCATTGGTGGGCTATACAAATGTGGGCAAATCCACCATTATGAACCTGCTAAGCAAAAGTGATGTATTCGCGGAAAATAAATTATTCGCCACCCTGGATACTACCACCAGGAAAGTGGTATTTGAACAAACACCTTTTCTGCTCAGTGATACCGTTGGTTTCATTCGCAAGTTGCCCCATCATTTGGTAGAAAGCTTCAAGAGTACATTGGATGAAGTAAGGGAGGCCGATATATTATTGCATGTGGTAGATATTTCCCACCCTCAGTACGAGGAGCAATTAGCCGTAGTAAATAAAACCCTGGCGGAATTAGGCGCTGCTGATAAACCAACGGTAACTATTTTTAATAAAATGGATAAGTATGAAGCAGGAGCATTTGACCAATGGCTGGAACCGGAAGTAAAAAAGGAAATATTGATTGACCTGAAACAACGTTGGCAAAACGAAACTAAAGACAATTGCGTATTCGTATCGGCCACGGAAAAAATAAATATAGATGCATTGCGCCAAACGATTTTGAATAAAGTGCGGGAGATGTACCAGGTAAGGTACCCATACAGGGCGGAGTATTTTTATTAATGGTTTTGCCGCAGCTTGCGAAGATTAACCCGGATATGCGCAATTTTCCAAGCCCTTTACAAGTTGTACGGATAAGCTGAAATAGTTACTTTTGACGTTAGTAACTTAAGATAGGAGTATGATTATTTCTTTTGGAAATTCAGAAACAGAAAAAATATGGAATGGAGTTAGAGTTAAAAGCCTGCCTATGGAAATTCAAAATATAGGCAGAAGAAAACTTAGAATGTTAAATAACTCGGTTGACATCGCGGATTTGAGAATTCCTCCCTCAAATAGATTGGAAAAATTATCGGGAAAGTCAAAAGAGTTTTATAGTATTAGAATTAATGATCAATGGCGTATCGTTTTTAAATGGAATGCTGGAAATGCTTCTGAAGTTGAAATCATGGATTATCATTAAATCATTTAAAATGGCGAAATTAAAAAATATTCATCCCGGAGAAGTTCTCTCGGAAGAATTTCTTATCCCTTTCAATATTTCCGCTTATAAGCTTGCAAAAGATATTGAAATTCCACAGACAAGAATTTCTGAAATCGTTAAAGGTAATCGTAGAATTACTGCAGACACTGCTTTAAGACTAAGTAAATATTTTGGAAATTCAGCTAAGTTTTGGCTTGGATTGCAAGATGATTTTGATATCGAAGAAGAAATCTCCGCAAAAGGGACTATTCTCCAATCTATAAAGGCCTTAAATCAAAACACCGCTTGAACATTGCATTTACAAAATACGGGCGGGAACCGCATCGAATTCCAGTACTTCTCAAATGCACCTTGATGAGCGCAATTGATTTTATTTTGCAAAGTATCCTGAAAAACTTTTAAATCTTATGCCAATACGATCTTAGAAAAGGCGGACAAAAAAAGGCAAGTGGAATTTCGATGAAAGAAAAAAAATACAACTGGCATAAAGTCGCTGATAATATTGGTGAGATCAGTTTTTCAGCTAATGCGATGGCGGAGGTGGAAGTAGCAGGAAAAACTATTTGTGTTGCTTTACAAAATAACAGGCTGTTCGCCTGTACTCAAAAATGCCCACACGCCGGAGGAAGGATTGCGGAGGGTTTTGTGGATTCCCTGGGGAATATTGTTTGCCCGCTGCATCGCTACAAATTCAACCTCCACAACGGTCGAAATACAAGTGGCGAAGGTTATTTCTTAAAAATCTTTCCCATTGAAATAAGAAAGGACGGCATATTTGTAGGGTTTGAAGAAAATAACGGGATCAATTGGTTGAAATAATTGTTTTATTTTTTTGTTGAAAACTAAAATGCCTTATTTTTGCCACCCGCTTAAAAATGGGAAAATTCCTCCTTAGCTCAGTTGGTTAGAGCATCTGACTGTTAATCAGAGGGTCGCCCGTTCAAGTCGGGCAGGGGGAGCAGCCACAGTAAAGGGTTTCATTGATTTGAAACCTTTTTTATTTTTCTCATTTGCATACAATTTGCATACAAAGGCTATTTTAACACTTTAATTTGCACCTCGAATTTTTACTTACTTGAGCGGCATTTCTATGCTTCCTTATTTTTTTCCAAACAATTTTTTTAATAAGGCATTGTTTAACCATGGCCCTTTAAGCGCATTTCCTTCAACAATAAAAGTAAGCTCAATCCTCTTTGCTCCGAAAGATTGCATAGTGGCCACTTTTATAATGACACTATCGTTTAATTTAAAAGAAGATTCTGCACCTTTCTTTTCTCCAAGGCATTTAGAAAATGCTGAATACATTTGGTTTATCATTTCGTTATTACCCTTAAAATTCAATTTCCTTTGCGGCGTTGTACTTGCATTATTCTCACCATTATAAGTAAGCACATAATTAGTATCATTGCCTGTTGCCATGTAAGCAAGGGATATTACATGAACACTGCCGCTAAAGATGTCGTTAACAACATTACCAGTATACACTTGGTCGCATACTTCATTGTATTGCCCAATTATTTTATAAGCAACGGTCAGCGTATCCTTTGCAGTATCAACCTGCGTGAATTGAGCTGCGGTGCCTAGCGTTG
>JANOTW010000555.1:0-15124 GCA_031416575.1 Ferruginibacter sp. | reverse complement strand
GTTATTGGATGCGATAGCTTAAAAAGGTTCGCATTACTTGTTCAACAATCAATAGATATTCCTGACCTGCAACAATATTATGGTGTTCAGAAAACTTTATTACAGAAGGATTTTATTATACAAAAGAATAAATTAATCAGCAGCGGCATAGATGTTTATAAATTGGGTAATAAAGTAAACATCTTAACAAAAGAAGAAATTAAAAAAAGAGGAGTTAAAGCATACATTGAATTTAAAAAAATGGATGTAAATCACGATACTGCTTACATTGAATTAGAATATCCAGTTCAGGGATTAGGGTGCAAAGCTGTTTTTATTTATCAATCACAAAATAAGGATAGTTGTTATTGGAAGCTTTTCAATAAAAAAATATACGAGTATTAAAACAACAAAAGCGCCTGTGGGGTATAGGGCAGGCGATGTGTGCTGGCAATCCTTCCAGCATAGCGGGACAAATAGTGTCTGGGTAAGCAAGAAATAAAAAAGCCGCAACGGTTGCTGCGGCTTTTTTTAAAATTAAAATAAATTTCATAACCGCTCATAAAGCTTTCTCAATCTATCCCGGTTCATCACCTTTTCCCAATCCTTACCCAGCGCATTTTCCCAAAGTGGTTTCATACCCATTGATACATCAATCATTTTATCAAATTGTTCATCCGTGAGGTTGGCACAAATATTTTTAGGAATATCGATCTGGTTTTTTTCAACCATGTATTTGAATTCTTTTACGCCTTCGGGGTAAAATTCTTCCAGGTGATCAAATACAATACAATTGCCAATGCCATGTTTGGTACCTAATAAATAACTAAGGCCGTAACTAACTGCGTGGGCTACCCCTACCTGTGAGTAAGCGATGCTCATACCGCCTGCATAAGATGCCATCATTAATTTATCATCGCTCTCTTCATCCCAGCCATCTTTATTTACATACACTTCCCTGCAAAGTTGCAATGCCTTTTCGCCATAACTTTTACTAAACTCATTCAGGTAAGTACCGGTAAGGCTTTCAATGCAATGAATATAACAATCCATTCCGGTATAAAAACGTTGGTTGGCCGGTGCGTTCGCCGTAAGTTCCGGGTCCAGTACTATCTGATCAAAGGGCGTAAAATCCGAGTTCATACCCAGTTTTCTTGTTGGGCCTGTAAGTACCGTTGTCCTGCTTACTTCCGCACCCGTGCCACTTAAAGTAGGTATCCCTGCTTTATACACGCCGGGATGTTTTACCAGGTCCCATCCCTGGTAGTCGGCGCTGCTCCCGGGATTAGTCATCATTAACGAAACGGCTTTTGCCAGGTCCAATGCGGAACCGCCGCCAATACCAATAACACCACTCACGGTACCAAATTCTTCTTTCAATTGATTGGCGATACTGTCCACATAACTTGTCTTGGGCTCAAAGGTTACATCCACATAAATTATCTTATCTTTTCCTTTTGCGGGTACCCTTTTTGATAAATCCTTTCCTTCGAAAAAATGATCCACCAAAAATATCATGGGTGCACCTGCTTTACGGTTGGGCTGCAATATTTCGTCTAATTGATTAAATGCGCCACGTCCATATATAACGTAGCCGATCATTTTAAAGTTTCTATAATTCATACCGCAATTTCTAAAAAAATCCGCAACTTATTTGGAATGATTTCTTATAAAAGGTGGAAAGCTATTTGTGTTATTTGTTTATTTTTAATTAGGTGGATCAAAGATGCCACAAGATATGCTGATGAAAGCTTGCCTGACTGAGTCATCAGGCAGACAGGGATAACGACGCAATCCTGCCTGAAACGGCCGATGCAAAACATATACTGGTTAAATGTTTTTCAAACAACTTCGAAATAAGCCCCGAAAGTATTACTTTATAATTTTTTGAATATCCGCATCTCCTTCCAGGTTATTCATTTGCCGCATAATATCATCATATCGGTCCAATACTTTTTTACTCATTGGTTTTACCGTGTACATTTTGGGGTTAGGCAAACTGGCAGCTATTTTTGCGGCTTCGCTTCTTGTAAGGTCTTTTGCGTTTTTTTTAAAATACGCTTTGGATGCGGCCTGTATCCCGAAAATACCTTTTCCCATTTCCGCTACATTCAAGTAGGTTTCCAAAATGCGTTTTTTGCTCCATATCATTTCAATCATGAATGTAAAATATATTTCCAGCCCTTTTCGGATAAACCCCCCGCCCTGCCATAAAAAAACATTCTTTGCTACCTGCTGGCTGATGGTACTTGCGCCCCTTCTTCTGTTGGGATGCTTTTCATTATACCTGATTGCTTTTTCGATAGCTTTCATATCAAACCCATCATGTTCGGGGAATAGCTGGTCTTCGCTGGCCATCACTGCAAGTTTAATGTGGGGGCTCATTTGTTCAAACCTTATATAATCCCTTTTTAAACCATAGCCTTGTACCAGGCTAATTAACTGTGTAATTGTAACCGGTGGATTTACCCACTTACAAAAAAAAATATAAACCAATTGAGACAGGAAAAGGAAGAAGAAAACCCTTTTGAAAATGCGCCAGGCTTTTTGCATAGTAATACCGGTTGATTTTTATGCAATATAAAGTGTTATGGCAGGAATAAAATGTTTCAAAGTGTTTGGGGATTTGATAGGGTGCTATTAAAATTTTCGCTGGCGGGTGGGGCACCAGCCAGCAACAGCCAGCCGTGGCCGGGTGGGACAACGGCCACTTCCTTGATAAGTGGAGCGAAATTTTGAAATTCAACCATTTTATTTACGAATTATACTGCACAATGGATAAAAACGTGAATAAGATTTTTTGTCCAGGCAGTGAAGTAATGGCCATTCCCGAAAAATCGGGATTTCGCAAATACATTTTTTGTCTAGGCTTTATATCCTTGCTCAACATCGTTGCATCGCTTGCCGACAGTATTTGTCGGCATCCCGATGTTACACTTGAATCGGGACTTATACTTAATACCATTGAGGATCTTTAATTGCGTTTTAAATTAACAATTTTTACCCCTTTTGGAACATCCCGATTTTTCGGGAAAGCCTGTCCCGGTTCATCGGGAGGGATGGGGGTAATTTCACTGATTTACCCGTTTGCAGTATAAGTTATAAGCCTTGCATGGAGTCGTGTAATTCGTGTTTTATAATTCGTGTTATAAATATATAGTTACATTTTTTTATTATCAGCAATGCCAAGGTAAACCAGGGAATATTTTTTACCGATAATTATTCCTTTACCACCGGTTTTGGCCATTACATATCCAATAGCCGCTAAAGAAGCGGAAGCGATCAATAATGCGGGGCTAAAGTTTTTTCTATCAACCAAATAAACTACGCCGCTTGCCACGGTAAGTAATATGCCGCCGCCGAGCAGGCTGGCTGCACTGGCGGATAAATTAAACCGCCGTCCGGTTTTCCCTATCGCTTTTATCTGGTTGTAATGATAATTATAATAGTAGGTTGCAATGGTATCCAATACATATACACCTAACTGGGTGGGCATTTGCCGGATAACAAACTGCTTCAGAAACAAGGTGTCGTTTTTTATTTTTGTGATATTGCCGTTGATATAAGCGCCGGTAGTGGTGGTAATATTTATATCTGTTCCGGCAAAATATCTTTTGATGGTTTTTTTATTTCTTTTTAATAAAATAACATCTGATGATTGGGCAAATGTTTGGGAACCGGTTAGGAGAAGAACAAGGAGGAGAAGTATGCGGTTCATGTTGTAAAATAAATATTGGTAAGGTAAAATATACAAATGATTTGTTATTGTTTTTTTACGGAATACAATACACCCAACAATAGTGATATGCCAAATATTAACAAAAGCGACCCTGAAATCCTATTGATCAATATTAAGTTTTTATGCGTTAGTTTTTTACTAAGTTTTCCCGCCAGTACTACTTTTAATACATCCGCACCAAAATTAATTATGATACAAGTTGAAAAAATAATGATCCGTTCTTTTATATTATTGGAAATTGCCAGCGTGGTAGCCATAGTTAGCCAAAAAGCAAAAACAGCAGGATTCAACGTATTGATCAAAAAGCCGGATACGGCTAACTTGGCGTGTGTACCTGCTGAAACCCTGATGGAGGCTTCTTGTACGCTGCGCATCTTTATTTTTTTAAAGAAAATATAAAAACCCCCCATTCCAATCAAAAATATACTTCCTGTAAAACCAATCGCTTTTTTAAAGTGGAGTAATTGAGCCACCAACTCCGAAAAAGCATTACTCAAAGCAACAATCAACAAATCGCTCAACCATACGCCTGCTATAAAACTAAAGCCACCTGCACGGCCATTGATAATACTTTGTTTAATAATGGTAAATACTATCGGCCCCACCGAAAATACCAGCAACAGGCTAATGGCAAAACCTTTTAATAATGCATCAACCATTCGTTTTTACAATAAGTGTTGAAGATGTATCGGGTGAAGGTAAAAAATATCCCGATATGAAAACCGGTTACTTCTTTTTGAAAATAGGCACGGTACTACAAGGCTCACCATACATGATACTTTTGGCGACCGGCCTTAATAATTTGGTAGCTTCCAGATAAGCAGCTTCACCAACCGGCAATTCGCCGCATCCTTTTATTACTACTCTTTTATCGGTAAAATCGCTGACATTCAATTGCGCAATGTTTCTCATCAATAATTGCTTTTTTAATTCTACTTCCGTGCCAAATATCACTTCTTTCGCAACCGGCTGCAAATAGCTTGCTACCAGCATGTAAGCCCAGATAGGTATCACCGCATCCGCACTACAGGTTACAGCAACCGCTTTATTAGCGTATATATTCAGGTCCAGATTTTTTAGCGCTTCCCTAAAATCTTTTTCCTTTAATATGAGACCCATGAATAAATGATCCTTCATATCAAACAATGCAATTTCCTCCTTTGGAAAATATTCTTCCAGGTTTAATGTTATAAGCGCACTTTCGCCTACTTTATTAATGATTACTTCGCTCATACCTGCAAAATTAAGTATAAATGACCTCCGATTGTTTTATGGATTTTCGATAAATGGAATATTGTATTCAGTAACCTGGTGGCATATTTTGTTCTGCCGATGTTAATAAACCTGCTATTCAGGGCTTTTAATAAATCCACTTTTAGCAAGCCTTAATCCTGCTTACACAACAGGTGCATCCCAAATCGTCGTTTCGGGTTGCCAACCTTCCATAGACCCTAATTATTACGTGGGAAAAGATCCCCAATGATATTCGGTACAAGAGGGCGATGCAACGATGATGCCCATAGCTTCTTAGCCCGGACAAAAAAATATGCCGCTTATTTTATACAATTATAATTGTTACAAGCATATTCCCTTTAGCTTTAAAAAATATGTGTTACCCCAATAAAAAGTAAAAAACGCTGAAAGCATTACTGGTAAAGAATTTCAGGTTTTTAAAATGCAAGTTGGGTTAAATGGAATTTGATTGTTTCACCTAATACACAAACGGCAAGGCCTGTTTGGTGTGCAAAAGATTTATTTACCCAACCATCAAAACCTGGTATCAATGAACAGCGGAAGCATTGCCCGCCAGGTTGGCCAGTCGTGTTTCCATTCATTGCCCCACACGCTTAGTTCATAATTAATACCTTTGTTGTATAGCGTGCCTGCAAAACCTTTGCCCGCTTCAGGGTCTTCATATTCGCCGGAGCCTGTAAGTATATGGATGTGCCTGCTTTGGCGTATCTGTTCTAAAATACCATGATCGGTGAGGTTGGGCATATAATGCATGGGCGAATTATAGTAAACCTGCTCATCATAGAAGCCCTTTGTATATTCGGTAAGATCGTAAACGCCACTCATGGCGATTACACCATTGATAAGATCGGGGCGTTTTAAAAAAAGGTTCATGCTATGCAATGCGCCCAATGATGCCCCGGCAATAATAATGGGGGTGTCCCGGGAGGTATTGTTTTTTATAAAGGGCACTACTTCGTTGTAGATATATTGATTGAACTCGTTGTGGCGGATGGCCTTATGTTCACCTAACATATCGTTATTCATCCAGCTTTCCTTATTGATGCTGTTTACGGAAAATACTTTTATTTTACCTTCGTTGATGTATGGTTTCAGGTGGTCAATCAACTGGAAACGTTCATATTCCAAATAATCCGCACCGGCGGTAGGTACCAGCAATAAGGCAAAGCCATAATCGCCGTAAACGGCAACCGGCATATCCTGTTGCAATGCCGGGCTAAACCAATTTGTTATTTGTCTTTTCATAAAAAAAAATTGTCTTAATATTGGTGATAGAATTTGAAACAGGCACCCGGCAAATTTTGTGTAACAGAATTGATATTTTTGCCGGGTTAAAAGAAAATTTCCCTAAATTATTAAATTCCGCGTTATGATACTTAAATTAAAACTTTCGCTTCTGGTAATTATCTTATCAATCCTTTTTTATTCGTGCCAGAAAGAATATAGCCTTGAAGGAAAACTAATTGGTGGTACCTCAGTATTTAGTTTCAATGGTTCCCCGGGATCATGTGCCAATGCGGTTGTTACCGGTAATTACCCGGCTGGCGCCGCCCTGGGCGCTACCAATGTGGTTACTATCTCCGTTAACGTTACCACCGCAGGCACCTATACGGTTTCTACACCTATCGTAAATGGAATTTCATTTACAGGATCGGGAACCTTTACAGCCACCGGCGCTCAAACAATTTCACTAACCGGCAGCGGCATACCGGCCACCGCAGGAATTTTTTCTTATGTAACGGGCACAAACGGTTGTGCTTTTCCCATCACTATTTCCAGCGGTGGAGGCGGCAGTGGCTCCTCAGTGTTCACCTATAATGGGGCTCCCGGAGCCTGCACTGGTACGGCCGCAGGCCTCTACGCTACCGGTACCGCTTTAACGGCTTCAAATACGGTAATGGTAAATGTAACTGTTACTACTATTGGTACCTATTCCATCTCAACTCCACTGGTGAACGGATTTTCATTTTCGGGCTCGGGTAGCTTTACGGCTATAGGCGCCCAATCTGTTACGCTTACTGGTGCGGGTACACCGGCCGTTACGGGTATATTTAATTTTACCCCAACCAATAATGGTTGTTCATTTCCCATTACCGTTACCGCCGGTACCCCAGCAACCGATTTTTTAAGGTGTACGATTGATGGTGTAGCCAAAACATTTAATGTGGGTTTATTAGGTAAAAAAATCACATCAGATACTTTTGATATTACCGGATTTGAAACCTCAGCTACTACATCCCCTGCATTTGGAATAAGGTTAACAAAATCCCCGGCAATTACCGTGGGAGCCTATAACAGGCTAACTTTAGTCAACAATTCCATATTTTGCATAGCCGGCTACAGTGATGGTGTTAGTTTAACGGATTGGGTTAGCGGTTTAGCCCTTCAACCAGTTGGTTTTACAATAAATGTAACAAGTTATACTACCAGCCCCAACAGGATAGTGGGTAATTTTTCCGGAACATTATATGATAACGATGGATCCGGAACTGCCGGGAAAGTGATAACGCTTGGTACATTTAGTGTGCCGTATTTATAAAGTTCGTATCTATTAAAAAGGCGGCTATCATTAGCCGCCTTTTTTTATTCCACCACACCTTCTTTAATTTCCGTCCACAATTCGTGATAGCATTTTGCGGCATAGCTGCTTCGGGCATATTCTTCTATCGGCTGGCGGTGGATACCCATTTTTTCCACATCGGATAAATAAGGTATATAATTCTGGAAGAACTTTTTGTCTTTGTATAAAAGCTCCATTATTTCATTGTGCATGTTCTTTCTAAGATCGGCCATGGTGAAAAAGCACATCAGTTTACTGCTGTCTAAATCCTTTTCCTTGAAATAATCCTTTACCATATTGTAAGTGCGAACAGATAAGGTGGTGGGAATGATAGGCATTAACACCACATCAGATGCATTAAAAATATTTTCGCTGAGTGTACTGAATCCGGGAGGGCAATCAATAAAAATAAAATCATATTCATTTTCAAATTGCTTTAGTATGCTTTTTAGCCTGTTCTTATTGCCCCTCATTTCTTCCTGCATGATATCGAAACTCTTTGACGAAGCATCAGCGGGTATAATCTCCAGGTTTTCATAATTAGTAGCCATGATGGCGGCTTCCAGGTTGGCATCCTTGCTGATCAGCTTTTTAATGCCTGGCGCATCTTTTGGCTTTATCTTATAGTAAAACGTGGTGGAGCCCTGTGGATCAATATCCCACAACAGGGTTTTAAAACCATCCTTTGCAGCTAAATAAGCAAAGTTTACACAACTGGCCGTTTTACCAACGCCGCCTTTCAGGTTATAGAGCGCTACTGTTATCATACAATCAATATTTGTTATATCAGATGATGGAAATGAAAGGTAACAAATTATTTAAAATAGCAATACTGTTATTTATAGATTTGATATTTATTTGTCCGGATTGCCTGATTTTCTATTGCGTTCCTTTTCTTTTTTCTTCATGAATATGGATAAAATTTGCTATTCTTTGTTTATATCGCCCTATTAGCTATACTGCAAAAGGCGTAAAAAAGTGGTTTTTATTTTTATGGGCCCAACTGAAGTATTACTATTAAGCATCGTTGTCTGCTTGACGCAGTCAGGCAGGGTTGTGTTGATAATCCCGATAGCGTATGCGTATCGGGACAGTCTATCCCGATAGAGAAGCGTATCGGGGCCCTTCTATACAACCATACTTTTTTTTTGTCCGGGCTGAAGAATTTCAATTAGGCATCGTTGCATCGCCCTCTTGTACCGCATACCATTGGGGAACTTTAATTGCGTTTTATGTTCGTCGCATCAAATTTCTTCGTTCCGTAGGGACATAATATCGGCCGGATGGGACTGTATAAATACTTTGCGGATAAACATGCCAGTCATCAAATGCTACCTTTTCTCCATCCGGTGACCAGGCCGGATCGTTGCCCCCTTCTGCCCCAGCGAGTAATGACCCGGCACCGGTTTGTACATCCGAAATAAAAATGGACTGGTCAGAAGTTGTAGCTGGTGCATCCACGATTTCGTATGCTATCTTTTTTCAGCTATTCGACCAGGCTGCATTAAACATGTTTGCATCCGACCCGTTTGTAATTTTCTTATTTGTCCCGTTTTTTATATCATAAACATAAATATCATATTGCTGCGCTGACAACATTGGCGAAAAAAATAAAATACTTACTGTTACAGCAAGCCAGCGGTTTGAAAAATATTGTTGTTTCATAATAAACCTCCTTTGTTTTATGATTAATGTTTTTTACAATTAAAATATGTGACAGAAATTAAATAAATAAATAGAATGGCTCTTGTTAAGCAAGTTCATTACTTGCTGATTTTAAGGTTGCCGGAATTTTCATTGTTTCGCGAGGTTTATATTCTTAACCACTTATTACTGTAGCATACATACTAATTTGCTGTCGGGATATTTTAATTTTCGTATCCTTAATGTTTGCTTTTACGATTCATCCAGCCACCTATAAGTTTTAGCTGAAACCCAACCGGTGATTGAATAGAATTGAAATTGGCAAAAACCCCGGCACCTAATCCTACAAAAGGCAAAAAAGCCCAGTTGAAATCCGCTTTCAGCATTCCGCCGATTGTTGTTTTATTTTCTTTTTTGGCCGAATAATTAGAAGAAGAATACAGGAAATCCTGAACCACAGTTTGTGGAGTAAAATTCATTTTTTCTCCATTAATAATGGAGAATCCTGCTTCAGTGGTAAACCATGTTTTCCTTCCTGCTTCAAAGCATTTGCCTGCTGTAAAACTGAACAGATTCATTTTTACAGCAGGATACACATCATAAAGTGGGAAAACAAGTATAATGGTGTAGCCTGATTTATAATCAGCAGGCAAACCCTTTGGATCCTTTTCTATATTTTGGTATGAAACTGTGGCTGTCCAATTGTTTTTAAGTACTGCCTGGATACCCAAATCACTAAATGTTCCATTCTGGCTGGCAGTACCGCCACCAACCTGCAAATACAGTTTTTTTACTGCTGTCTCTTTTGTTTGACTGTATGTTACGATGCATATTAAACATGACAAAAGAAGAAACCCGGTTGTAATAAACACACCAATAAAATAATGTAATTGTCTTTTCATATAAGCCTCCGTTGTTTTGGGTGAAAAAAAATATTAAAGCGTTTGAATTCTTATATCAGCATTGTTTTTAAAACGGTGTTTGCTTCAGGCTCTTTTCATTCCTTCTTTCGAAGATTTAATAAAAATCTTTTTATCACGAAACCAACCCCAACACCAATTAAAGCAGCCACAAAAGCAATTATTGTATAATAGATTATTTCAAAAGGCAACAGGTTATGACTTGATGGATCAGCAATAGAATCAATTATTATTTTAATGATAGTTGCTATTATAAAACCAGAGGCAATTGTATAAACTATTTTTTTGCCTTGTTGCTTTGTCAAAAAGGAAAATAAAAGAGCAAGCAGTACTGTAAGAATTGCTGATATCATAAGAATTCTATTGGGTGTAAACGTATGGTAAGATATAAACCAGATAGGGGCTCCGGCTGTAATTACTGATATCAGTAAAAGCCATTTAACATTGATCTTTTTTATCATAACTTGGTATATTTTTATTAATGCCGGAGCAACCGGTTAATTCCTCTTAATTTTCCTGACCGTGCTATTGAAAAGTTCAGCTACATAAAGATCTCCGATGATTGAGAAAGAACTTCGCAGCATAGATTTTTTTTATTTGGTTTTAGAATTGTTTTCAGAAAGCGATCCGGTTTATTTTCTTTTGCATGCAATCAGTACGCTTAAAATAACAAACTGGTTTAAATGTAAAGACAGTATTTTTTTGTTAAAAACTTATTTGCAGGCCAATCACAGGAAAGGGTTGATTGCTGATCACAGTTTGTTGCAATGCCGGTGCCTTTTCCATATTAATGAAAACGGAGGCTTTTGCTTTTTTCTTGTTCTTACCGGAAGCAACAAAAAAAACAACACCGGTGGCAACAAAAGCGCCGCCAATAGCATATGGTATTGCAATACCCGAGGCTCTTTCCTGGAACCCGGTTATTGCGGTGGTGAACGCATCAGTTATTAACGTTACCAATAATACAGCAGAGCCTGTCCCTGTAAATATCCAGGCCGCTGTTTTTTGTTTTTTACTTTTTTTATAGTAATCCGTTTCTGTCCAATGTTGTTTTGGAGCAACCTGCTGGCCAAAGGAAGTAATTGCAAAAGCAAGTAACAGCGTTGAAATGATAATTTTTTTCATACTGATTGTTTTAGAAAGTTCGATTTTTAAAAAGTCCGTTATCAAACCTATACCAATTCAATTGCTTTTCATTTAGGATAAGGGTAAAAGAACAGGTATATTTAGGGAACAGCTGTTTTCCTGAGGCAGCCGTAAAAACAGGTTAGTATCTTACCATGGAAATATCTTCCGGTTCACTCAATAAAATGGTTGCTGACCTGCTATATAGAGCTACTCACTAATATTGGATGGAGACAAAAGCATTATTGGCTATTTTTAAATGATACAGATAAGGCTTATGCAATTAAAAAATTTACATATTGTTTTGCTGCTGCTTGTAATGGGTACCTGTGTGCAGGCACAGTTCAATGAAAAAGTTTTTGACAATACGAATAGGGAAGAAGACAATTCAAAGCTATACGGATATAACCAGTTCAGGAATAAATTGGCTTTCGCCCTGGCAGATTCAGTAGTTACTTTTTTTCTCCGGGGTACCAAGGAGGCAAAGCGGGTATTCCTTTGTGGGAATTTTTCCAATTGGGTGCCTGAGGCGATCCCGATGAAAAAGATAGACAGCGGATGGATCTCTTTTGTTAAACTGGCTGCCGGAAAGCATTTGTATAAATTTATAATAGATGGCAGGTGGGATATTGACAGCGATAACTTATTGACTGAAACAAATGGTCAGGGATCTTTTAATTCTGTCTATTATAAACCCAATGTTGTTCTTTCACTACAGGGATTTTCAAAAGCAAAAAAAATTTGGCTGTCTGCCAGCTTTAATAATTGGAAAACAGGTGAGCTTTCATTAGGTAAAACAGCCAGGGGGTGGAAGATTCCATTGTATCTTTCAGATGGAACATATAGCTATAAATTTAAAGCAGACAATAAATGGCTGGATGACCCAGGAAACAACAACCGGCTTCCGGATAAATCAGGCGGTTTCAATTCCGTGATACGTGTAGGAATACCTGGCCTGATTAAGAACCTGGCATATTATCAAAACGAAATAGCTATTGATGAACAGTCTGGAAACAAGGTGAAGATAATTGATGATCTTGTCAATTTGGGTCATGGCTATATGAAAATGCATGATTATACGAATGCCATACAATGTTTTCAAAGAACAATAATACTATATGGGGAACTTAAGAATCATTCCGGCATAGCCGACATGCTGATAAATATCGCCAACGCTTACCGTGATCTGTCCGATTTCCCACATCTGCTGGAATATTTGCAAAAAGCTACCAGGGAATATGAAAAAGCAGGTAACGAAAGCGGGTTGGCAAAAACGCTTAGAAGCACGGGTTATTATTATCTGAACCTTCCCTATTTTCCTACAGCAGTAGAATATTTTCAGCAATCATTGGCTCTTTACAAGAAAATGGACAAACAAAAAGAAGTGGCAAATTTGTTAGGTGATCTCGGTCATTCTTATCTACTTGTACGTGATACAGTCAAAGCATTAGCTCATCTCCAACAAGCATTAAGCCTTAATCAAAAAATAGGAAATAAACAGGGCATGGCGAAGAATTTATGGATTCTAGGTGACTATTATTTTAGAATTTCATCAAATATTTCGAAAGCATTGGATTGTTTTCAAAAATCGCTAAATCTTTTTGAAGAGACAGGCAATAAAATTGGAGTTGGGCAAGTGCTCCTAAATCTTGCAGAAGTGTATAATTCTGCTCCCGACTCTTCCTTAGAAAATGCAGGAATACCAACTGCTGAAAAATATACCAGATCTATTGAAAACCAAAAAAAAGGTCTGCGGATTTTTAAAGAACTGCTTCCGGAATCAGAGCAGGTAATGACGCTGTATATCCTTAGTGATACCTATGAAAAAATAGGAAAATTCGATAGTGCCCATCATTATTTTAAGCAGTACGTTGCAATACGTGACAAAATAATCAGCACCGAAAAACAAAAAGATATTGTACGCCTCGAAACGAAATATGAATACGAAAAAAAAGAAGACTCACTAAAGATGCAGCAAGATCTCACGGATGAAAAGCTGCAAAAACAATTACTGCTCTTTAAGCAACAGCAACAAAAATTGGAATTGAATCAAAGTCAGTTTGCCTTAACCAATAAAGAAAAGGATCTTCAGCATTTAGCCTATCTGAAAATGCAGGCCGATCTTGAAAATGAACAATTAAGCAAACAACAGAATGAAAAAGAAAAGCAACTGCAATCAGCATTGGTAAAAACGCTGACACAGGAAAAAGCCATCAGCAAACTAAACCAGCAACGCCAATGGATCTATATCATTGGAGGGTTTGTTATATTGGGTTTGGCCGCCCTTTATTTTATTTATCGTTCCCGCCTGCGAAGTGTGCGGCTCGAAACCCAGTTGGTAAAAGAAAAAGCGGCACAGGAAAAAAAGGAAGCGGATTTTCAGCACAAACTGGCCGATATTTCAATGTCGGCATTGCGCTCGCAAATGAATCCGCATTTTATTTTCAATTGCCTTAATTCCATCAAATTATATACTACGCAAAATAATACCGTTGCCGCTTCCGAATATCTTACCAAATTCTCAAAGCTTATCCGGTTGGTACTGGAAAATTCAAGGAATGAAAGAATCACCTTATCATCAGAATTGACCGCACTGGAACTATATATCGAAATGGAAGCGATGCGGTTTAAAGAAAAGCTCAGCTACAGCCTCCTGGTAGAAAAAAATGTAGAGACGGGTTACATTGAGATTCCACCGCTACTGCTGCAACCGTATGTAGAGAATGCGATCTGGCATGGATTAATGCCCCGGGAAGAAGGTGGACATATTGCAATTACCGTTGCAATGAAAGAGGATGAATCGTTGCTGGAGATAAATATAACCGATAATGGAATTGGCAGGAACGCATCCGCCGCATTAAGCAATAAAATTTCAGGCAAGCACCGGTCATACGCTATGAAAGCAACTACCGAGCGGATCGCATTGATCAACCAGATCTATAAAACAGGCGCCAGCGTCTTCGTTCATGATTTGGTAAATGATAAAGGACAGGCTGAAGGCACACAGGTAACCATTCAAATACGAGTATAATGACGCAGTTAAGAACAATTATCGTTGATGATGAACCCGACAGTATAAAATTGCTGCAACTTCAACTGGCACAGCATTGTCCGGAAATAGAATTAGCCGACACTTATACGAGTTCGGTAAAAGCATTACCCGGCATTGAGAAGTTGCAACCAGACCTGATATTTCTCGATATAGAAATGCCGGTAATGAATGGTTTTGAGTTACTCGAAAAAATACTACATCTTCATTTCAGTGTGATCTTCATTACAGCGTATAATCAGTATGCCTTAAAAGCCTTCCGTTTCAATGCCGTGGATTATCTTGTAAAACCAATTGATGCACATGACCTCACCGAAGCAGTGGCGAAAGCAGCCTCACGCATAAAGCCATCCGCTACCCAGCTATCCCTGATGCAAAAACAACTGCGTGGCGAGCCTGCCACCAGGATCGCCATACCCAGCTCGCAAGGTGTCTCTTTCATTGATCTTAACGAGATCGTTTATAGCGAAGCCAGTAATAATTATTCAAAGATCATCCTGCTGAACGGGAGCCGGTTGCTAATTTCCAAAACACTGAAAGATGTACAGGAAGTACTGGAAGAAGAACATTTTCTCCGCGTTCACCGCCAGTATATCATTAACCTGAATCATGTAAAACAATTCAACCGTAATGACGGAATTCTTACGATGGATAATGGTGATCACATACCCATCGCCAGGAACCAGAAAGAAAGACTGATCGAAAGATACAGGTGGCTGTGAATGGATAAAAAATTTGTAACTATTCAGCCCACTAAAGTTATCAACAAATTTCCTTTCTTTGCATATTGATACAATCAGAAGAAATATTATTACTCAGGGAAGAAAATTTATTTCTTCGTTCAGAGATTGAAC
>JANOTW010000554.1:0-1570 GCA_031416575.1 Ferruginibacter sp. | reverse complement strand
AACAGTTTTTAATATTGATGAAATTCTTTTCTCAAAAAACAGGATTGAATTAATTTTGGATGGATTGGATACTTATGCAAATGTCTTCCTCAACGGCAAATTAATTTTGCAGGCAGATAATATGTTTCGTGGATGGACTATGAATGTAAAACCGTTTGTAAAAAAAATAAACAATGAATTGCTGATAAAATTTTCATCTGCACAAAATAAAGTGGACAGCATTGCCAAATCAAAATTGCCATTGGTTTTACCCGATAACAACCGTGTTTATGTTCGTAAAGCCCAGTTTCAGTTTGGCTGGGATTGGGGGCCAAAATTTGTGGGTTGCGGCATTTGGAAAAAAATAAAACTGGAAGGATGGAACGGTGTAAGGATCAGGCCTTCCTATGCTATTGTAGAAAACAATGTAAAACTTATTCAGCAAAAAGATTCCTTCGGCACTTCATTTTATTTTGAAAAAGATGGTAAACCCATTTATGCAAAAGGTGCCAACTGGATACCAGCCGATGTTTTTTTACCAAGACTTAAAAAAGAAGATTACCGTAAAATTTTACAAAGCGCCAAAGATGCAAACATGAATATGTTGCGGGTTTGGGGTGGTGGGATTTATGAGGCTGATGAGTTTTATGATCTCTGCGATTCACTGGGCATCATGGTTTGGCAGGATTTTATGTTTGCAGGCGGTATGTATCCCGGCGATGATGCATTCATGAATAATGTACGGGAAGAAGTGAAATATCAGATTGAAAGATTAAGAAATCATCCCTGCATTGTACTATGGTGTGGCAATAACGAGGTGGAAGAAGCATGGAAAAACTGGGGCTGGCAAAATCAATTCAATTTACACGGAGCAGATTCTGCGAAAGTATGGAACGATTATAAAAGGCTTTTTGAAGACAGCTTAAAAAAATGGGTGGATGAATTTGATGGCACAAGGCCTTATGTTTCTACCTCCCCAAAAAATGGTTGGGGACATAAGGAAAGTTTTACCGAAGGCGACAGCCATTATTGGGGCGTTTGGTGGGGGTTGGAAGATTGGGAAGTTTTTGAAAATAAAACGGGGCGTTTTGTAAGTGAATATGGCATGCAGGCAATGCCCAATTGGAAAACGATCAAAAGTTTTACGGATTTATCAGACCGGTATTTGTATTCACCGGTCATTCAATCGCACCAAAAAGCAAGCGATGGTTTTAAAAAGCTGAATCACTATTTAACCCGTTACTTTATTGACTCGGCAAAGCTTAGCCGCCTTTCATTGGAAGATTATACTTACCTATCGCAATGCATGCAGTACTATATTTTAAAGAACAGTATTGCAACTCACCGCAGCAAATACCCGGCAAATATGGGCACTTTATTATGGCAGTTAAATGATTGCTGGCCAGTTACCAGTTGGAGCATTACCGATTATAGCCGGCAGCCAAAAGCAGCATGGTATGCGGTTAAAGAGGCATACAGGGATGATGTATTACCTGTTAAAGACCTGATTTATCCAAAAAATCATCAACTAGAGATGCCGGAATTTACATTTACAATCACTGCAGATAATCTTTATATACAATCCAATAAA
>JANOTW010000553.1:0-2347 GCA_031416575.1 Ferruginibacter sp. | reverse complement strand
TGGACGAAGAGTTAAAAGCGGGCAACATCGCACTTAAAGATAATATTCGTTTAAAAGCATTACTTTTTAATCTGCAAAATGAGCTGGTAAATATAACATCCGCAATGATGCCGGTAGAAAGTGAATTGAAGTTATTATTACAATCTACCGATAACAATTTTATTGCCCCAAAAACCGAATATCAATTCGGGGCGTTCACTACCGAAGCTATTCCGGCTTTGGATAGCCTGATAAAATCAGCGCTCAATAACAGGCCGGATGCAAAAATCGCACAGACAGCGGTTGATTTCCAAAACCATAACCTGATTTATCAAAAAGCATTGGCGAAGGCAGACCTAACCATCGGTTCGGAATACGACCAGCGCAGCAGCTATAACCCGAATTATGTTGGCCTTTCGGTTGCATTGCCATTAAACATTTTTAATAAAAACCAGGGCAATATAAAATCAGCGCAGTATAGTATCAAACTGCAGGAAACATTGAATATTTATCAATATAGTAAAATAGAAAATGAAGTAAGCGCATCATTCAATAAACTAAAATATTTTCAACAGGTAAATAATTTACAACAACTGGATTTCTCTAAAAAATATGACGACCTGTTTCAAAATATATTAAAAACCTACCAGGCAAGGCAGATCAGTTTACTGGAATTCCTGGATTTCATGGATGCGTACAAGGATACAAAACTCAAACTGGTGGAACAACACAACAGCCTGATCAAAGCTATTGAGGAATTGAACTACACCACTAACTCAACCATCATTAATATTCAATAAGTATTCAAAGCCATTAGCAAGATGAAATATAAATACCCTGTTCTCCTCCTTACCGCGGCTACTTTTTTATTTAGCTGCAAGGGCAAGCAAGCAGATCCCGAAAAAACAACCGCGATTTGCGTAACCGATTCAATGGCAAAAATCATCAGCATCGACACCGCAATGATGAGCATTGTAGGCGATGAATTAAAATTGAGCGGTGAAATAAATTTTGACGACAGGAAGGTATCAAAAGTGTATCCCTCTAGCAGCGGACAGGTATTGCAGGTAAACGTTTCCGTTGGTGCTAAAGTTAGAAAGGGGCAAACACTCGCTATTATTAAAAGTGCGGATGTATCGGGCAATTACAGTGATTTGTCAACCGCCGGCAATGATGTAGCGATTGCAAAAAAACAAATGGATAACGCCGCGTCCTTGTTTGAAAATGGCATAGCCAGCGAAAGGGAATTTGTTGAAGCAAAAGAAACTTATCAAAAAGCGGTAACTGTAGCTACCAAAATAAAAAATCAAATCCAGATCAATGGCGGAGGCAGAACATCGGCTAACGGCACCTATATCATTACTGCCCCGATAAGTGGTTATGTGGTTGAGAAAAAAATTAACCAGGGTGGCTTTATCAGGAGTGATGCCAACGACAATTTATTTACGGTGGGCGATATCAGCGATGTATGGGTTTGGGCGTACGTTTACGAAACGGATATTGCTAAAGTAAAAGTGGGTTATGCCGCCAGGGTAACCACGCTCGCTTACCCCGATAGCGTATTTACGGGCATAGTTGATGAAGTAAGTAACATACTGGACCCTGTTACCAAGGTGATGAAGATCCGCATAAAACTCCCGAATGAAAAGCAACTGTTAAAACCAGAAATGTTCGCCAATATTGTCATTACCAATAAAGAAGGTACCAAATCCATCGCGGTACCTGCTAAAGCCATCATTTCTGAAAATGGCAAAAATTTTGTGATCATTTATAAAAGCAAATGTGACCTAACCGTACAGGAAGTAGAATTATTAAAAACCGTGGGGGATAAAGCATACATCAAAACCGGGTTAAAGGAGGGTGACCAGGTTATATCCCAAAATCAGATATTGCTGTTTAAAGCGCTTACGGAAAATTAATTATTTATACTATGCAAGGGATAAAAACGTGAAGAAGATTTTTTGTCCTGGCATTGAAACAATGGGCAACATCGTTGCGTCGCCCTCTTGTACTGAATACCATTGGGGAACTTTAATTGCATTTTAAATTAAAGGAAGCTTGTTTTATTTGTTTAGGGGACCAAATAAAATATCTCTAATTTATCCCTTGCGCAGTATAATGTGCCAATTAGCTACTGTGCTAATGTGTTAATGAAGAGATGGTATCTTTTAAAAAGAAACCATCTCTAAGTTGCGGAGTTTTTTTTAATTAAAAACGCAATTAAAGCTCCCCAATGGTATTCAGTACAAGAGTACCCAAATAAACCGGGGCTGATGTTTCGCTCATTACAACAATAAACAGGTTTCCTTTTTATTCCGCCGCGGCGGAAGTGATATTGGTAGAAATACAGGTTATTAAAATTTCAAAA